>NZ_JAIWNX010000293.1 GCF_020217185.1 Asticcacaulis sp. | reverse complement strand
GGCGGCGGCCTTGGCGTCCGGCGCGAAGGTGTCGCCGACCTCCATGATCATGAACATACGGTCGTGCGCCTGCCAGATTTCCATGGACTGGATATCGGCCTCGCGGATGCTGCGGATGATGGGGCCCGGCACCTGACCGGGGGCGTGCCAGGCCTTGTAACGCGCGATCAGGTCGGCATCGTCGTGCAGGTCGAGGGCAAAGCAGAAACGGCGGAGCATGGGGTATTCCTCTGAGTTTTGGTGTGTTTAGCGTGTTGTGGTGGATTCGTCACTGGCGGTGAGGCGTCGCGCCCCTTAAAGGTGGTATTTTCCGAAGCCGTGAACGAATCTGATGTCCTGGTACGCCCGCCGCGAAAACTGGTCCGCCAAAGCCGATGACGCCCGCGATGCCGGGGATATCGACTATGCCCGCATCATCCATTCCGCCTCCTTCCGTCGCCTTCAGGGCAAGACGCAGATCCTCAATCTGGGGGACAGCGACTTTTACCGCACGCGCCTGACCCATTCGCTGGAGGTGGCGCAGATTTGCGGCAGCCTCAACAAGCAGCTCAAGACCCACCATTCTGAGCATCCTGCGGCCGCCTACCTGCCCGACCGGGCGCTGATTCAGGCGATCGGCTGTACCCACGACCTCGGTCATCCACCCTTCGGCCACGGCGGCGAAGTGGCGTTGCACTATTGTATGCGCGAGCACGGCGGCTTTGAGGGCAATGGCCAGACCCTGCGCATCCTGTCGCGGCTTGAGACCTTCTCCAAAAGCGCCGGGGCCAATCTGACGCGACGGACGCTGCTGGGCGTGCTGAAATACCCGGTCGCTCTGTCGAAGGCGGCCCACCCGGTGCGCAAGCCCGCTTTGATGAAGGGGCCGACCACGATCGACATTATCGACTGCCGCGCCTCAAAGCCGCCCAAGGGCTATCTCGACAGCGAGGCGGATGTGGTGGGCTGGGTGCTGGAGTTGCTGTCCGACGACGACCGGGCGCGGTTTCAGGCGCTGGACATCAAACCCGACAGCCACAACGCCACGCGGCACAAATCGCTCGATTGCAGCCTGATGGATGTGGCGGACGACATTGCCTATGGCGTGCACGACCTCGAAGACGCCATTGCGCTCACTCTGGTCAGCGAAAGCGCCTTTCGTCGCGCTGTGCCCGAAAGTGCCTGCACCTCGTTTCTCGATGCGCTCAAAGCCCGCTATCCGCACGAAAGCGGCAACAATGTCTATGAAGGCATGGTCAGCGCCCTGTTCGGCGGTTCGGGGTCGCGCAAGCACTATGTCAACCGGCTGGTCGGGCACTTCATCACCCACGCGCGTTTTGCCGAAGACGACGCCTTTGCCGAACCGCTGCTGCGCTATCGCGTCGAACTGCCCGACGGGCCGGCGCGGTTTCTCAAGGCGCTTAAGGGGTTTGTGTTTGACGAGGTGATCCGTTCCCCCAGCGTACAGCATCTGGAGTTCAAGGGGCAGGCCATGGTGGTGGCGGTGTTTGAGGCCCTGCAATCGGACCCCAAACGCCTGTTGCCGCGCGATCAGTACACCCGCTACGCCGCCGCCTCGGACGATCCGCGCGTCATCTGCGATTACGTGTCGGGCATGACCGATAACTATCTGCTGCGCACCTATGAGCGTTTGTTTGCGCCGCGCATGGGCTCAGTGTTCGATAAGTTGTAAGCCACCCCAATCAGGGCTTGAGGTCGTAAGGCGTGGTGATGGTCAGGGTGCCCCTGACGCCCGCGGGTGCCGTCAAACCTTTGCGCGTCACGGGTTGCCCGCCGCCCAGCCACAGCTCGACCTTACCCGGCTTGACCGAGCGCGAGCCATCGGCATTGACGGTGCTGAGCGCCTGCGGGTCGAGGGTGAAGCTGACCGTTTTCGTCTCGCCCGCCTTTAGGTGGATGCGCTCAAAGCGCGCCAGCGCCCGGATGGGGGCCAGCTTCTGTCCCGGATAGCTGACATAGAGCTGCACCACCTCATCGCTGTCGCGCGTGCCGCTGTTGGTCACATCGGCCGAGACGGTGACCTGACCGTCACCGGCCACCTGACGCGCCGAGAGGGTCAGGGGGGCGTAGCGGAAGGTGGTGTAGGACAGGCCGTAGCCGAACGGATAGAGGGCCTCCCCTTTGAAGTAGCGATAGGTGCGCCCCTTCATGCTGTAGTCGTTGAAGGCCGGAAGCTGATCGGCGGAACGATAAAAGGTGACGGGCAGACGACCGGCGGGGCTATAGTCCCCGGCGATCAGGCGCGCCACGGCGGCCCCGCCCTGCCCGCCCGGATACCAGGCTTCGACAATGGCAGGGACGTTCTGATCGGCCCAGTTGATACTGAGCGCGCTGCCGTTGATCAGGACCAGAACCACCGGCTTGCCTGCGGCACTTACCTGCTCCAGCACCTTTTGCTGGACCGGTGGCAGGTTGAGGCTGGTGCGGTCGCCGCCCGAAAAGCCTTCGGTTTCGACGCGCATCTCTTCGCCTTCGACGCGCTGCGACAGGCCCGCCACAAAGACCACCAGATCGGCCTGTTTGGCTGCCGCCACAGCGTCCTGCGCGCCCTTATCCGACGGCAGGCTCCACACCAGCGTCTCCTCGCCCTTCGGCTGGCGCTGGAAGGATTCGACGCGGATGCGGTTGCGCGACCCGGCCTCAAGGCGCACGCTTCCGGTAGCGATGGAGGGGCGCCAGTCCACACGCCAGGCATCGACGATCATCCTGTCATTGACCCAGATGCGATAGCCGCCGTGCGCGTCATACCGGAAGCGGTATTCGCCCGTCTCCGGTGCCGTCAGATAGCCGTCATAGCGCACGGCCCCGCTGCGGTTTTCACCGGCCCACACCTGACGCATCCCGCCTTCACTGCCCGTCGTCTGCGGCGCGCCGCTCATGTCGGAATCCGCGAAATGACTGACCGTCACGCCGCCTTGGGTGCAGGCCGCGTCGCGACAGAAGGCGCTGTCGGGTACGGCCGTCATCACCGGGTCGATCAGGCCCGACCCCTGCGCATAGGTAACCGTCGCCTTGGGGAAGCGGGCGCGGATACCGGACAGCACCGTGACCGGGTGCGAGGGATCGCCATTATAGTTCCCCACCAGCGAATCGAGCGTGTCGGCATTGGGCCCGATGACGGCGATATGGCGCGGCTCACCCTTCAGCGGCAGCAGGTTGTTCTCGTTCTTGAGCAGGACCATGGCCGACTCGGCGACCTTTTGCGAGAAATCGCGATTGGCCTGTGTGTCGTAATCCTCCGCCGTGATCTTCGGGAAGACTTTTGCGGGCGGATCGAACTGCCCCAGCTTGAAGCGCGCGGTAAACAGGCGGATCAGCGCCATATCGAGCGTCTTTTCCGGCAGCAGGCCCTGACGCACGGCGCGCGTCAGGTGGTCGGCCTCATTGGCATTACCGCAGATGAGGTCCGTGCCCATCAGATAGGCCGCCGTTACCCCTTCTTCGGGGGTGGGGCGATAGGCGTGCGAGGTCTTGTAATAGATGTCGCCTACCGCGTCACAGTCAGAGACGACAAAGCCTTTGAAGCCCCAGTCCTTGCGCAGATATTTGACCAGCAGGTCTTCGTTGGCGCAGGCGGGCTGACCATTGATGGCGTTATAGGCACACATGATCGACCCGGCCTGACCTTCGGTGATGGTGGCCTTAAAGGCAGGCAGGTAGGTATCGAAAAGGTCATAGGGCGACGGATTAAAATTGTCGCGGTGGCGGCCAGCTTCCGGTCCCGAATGGACGGCATAGTGTTTGGGCGTCGCCACGGTGCGGTAATAGACCGGATCATCGCCCTGAAGCCCCTTGACGAAGGCGACGCCCATACGCGCGGTCAGATAGGGGTCTTCGCCATAGGTTTCCTGCCCCCGGCCCCAGCGCGGGTCGCGGAAGATGTTGATATTGGGCGACCACACGGTCAGGCCGCCGAACCAGTCCGAACCGCCGAACCGGTGGCGTTCCTTAAGGTATTTGGCGCGAAACTCGACGCTGATCGTGTCGGCGACGCGATGGATCAGTGGCTCATCCCAGGTGGCGGCCAAACCCACAGCCTGCGGGAAGACGGTGGCGTAACCGGCAGCCGCCACCCCATGCAGGCCTTCGTTCCACCAGTTGTATTCACGCACATTGAGGCGCGGAATGGCCGGGGCGTCGTTGATCAGCTGCGCCGTCTTTTCTTCCAGCGTCATGCGCGACACAAGGTCGGCGGCCCGCGCCTCAGCCGGCTTGGACGTATCCTGATAGCCGGGCGCATCGAGCGGGTTTTGCGCGAGGGCCGGTTGCAGGGCACCGAGGGACATCAGGGCCGCCAGCACAGCGGCGGTGAGGTAGCGGTTGGGGTGGCGGTACGCCGTCATGGTCGTCTCCTTACGCCGATCGTCTTCGAGGTGGGCCGGAAAGGTCAGGGGTGCAGGGTCAGCACGGTGACCGAGGCGGGTGACAGGCGGACCATCACCTTACCATCCGTCATCTTCGCCGTGACCGCTTTGGGGGCCACCGTCGCCGGAGCCGCGAAGGTGTTGTAGGCATCGAACGTCGCCGCCGACAGGGTCTCACCGGTCGCGGTCTTCACCTTGACATTCAGGCTGGCCACGTCGATATCCACCGGCGTTTTGGGGTCGAGATTGGTCAGGGAGAGATAGATCTTGCCGTCCGTCCCGCGCGCCGCCAGCGCATCGACGCGCGGCAGGCGGATGTCACCAAAGCTGTAGGTCCCGGCGTTCAGCGTCACCGGAATAAAGGTGGCGTCCTGAAACGGCACGTACATGCGGAAGACGTGATAGGTGGGTGTCAGCAGCATCTTGTCCTTGTCCGTCAGGATCATGGCCTGAAGGACATTGACCATCTGGGCGATATTGGCCATGCGCACGCGGTCGGCGTGGCGGGCAAAGATGTTGAGGTTGAGCGCCGACAGCACGGCATCGCGCTGCGTGTTCTGCTGCATCAGGAAGCCGGGATCGGTGCCGGGCGTCGCCACGTACCACGCCCCCCATTCATCGACGACCAGCGACACCTTCTTTTCCGGGTCGTACTTATCCATGATGGCGGAATGGGTTTTGATGAGTTCATCCATCTTCAGCGTGTCCTGAAGGATGACCGCATATTCCTTTTCGCCGAAGCCGGTAGATTTCTGCGTCAGAGGGAAGCCGCCGCCGGTCGTGTAGTAGTGCAGCGACAGGCCTTCGATATCCCAGGCCCAGCTGCGGCCCTTATAGGATTTCATCACCGCTTCGGTATAGGCGGTATCGCCGCCATTCGGACCGACGGCGATACGCTGCATCGGCTGAGCCTTGTTATAGTTGCGCACAAAGCGCGCATACATCTTCATCTGGCTGACGTAGAAGTCTGGCGTCATGGCCCCGCCGCAGTCCCAGCTTTCGTTGCCCAGCCCGACAAACGGCACCTTATAGGGTTCCGGGTGGCCATTTTTGGCGCGTTCGGCCCCGATGCCGTTTTCGGCGCTTGACGTCATATATTCCAGCCACTCGGCCGCTTCGCCCACCGTGCCGGAGCCGACATTGACCGAGATATAGGCTTCGGCCCCCACCTGCGAGGCGAAGTCCATAAACTCATCGGTGCCGAAGGTGTTGGGCTCGATCACGCCGCCCCAGTTGGCGTTCATCATGGCCTTGCGCTCCGGACCGATGCCACGCCGCCAGTGGTATTCGTCGGCAAAACAGCCACCGGGCCAGCGCACGACCGGCACCTTGATGGCTTTCAGCGCCGCGACCACATCGTTACGGATACCGCGCGTATTGGGGATGGCTGAGTCTTTCCCGACCCACACGCCTTCATAAATGCCGCTGCCGAGGTGTTCGGCAAACTGACCAAAGATGCGACGGTCGATCTTGGCGCCCGGCTTGGTGGCGTCCACCGTCACAGAGACGCGCTCCTGCGCCGCGGCCGGCAGAGTCAGGGCAAGAAGGGACAATACGCCTGTGAGGACGAGCGGTTTCATTATATCTCCCTGTATCTATTGAGGTCAGGCGGAGTGTGCCGCCCCTGATCCCTTGGCTTTTACGCAGCCATTATGATACCGCTAACACGAAACAACGCAAAGGCCAAGTCATATGTCCGACTTATACCAAGGGTCATTGAATTGACCCTTGGTATGCTTTTCGAGACTGTCTCATGTCTCCGACACATATGAGACAGTCTCGTGTCTTCAACGGCCGGAAGCGGTCAGCCTCTTCGGCCGTCGCTATTATTGCATCGCCTGCCTGTTTTTGCCGCTGCACTTGTCCATTTCCAGCAAAGCCACGTCTGAACGATTGACGCAATTTGTCTGATATATTAGCCTGTGTGCAACGGGCGGCGAAACGGCAACAGCGGTTTTCGTACAAAAAGCCTGCAAAGATCAGGGACTGACGCACATACGAAGGCTCGCGCCAACCTCGCGACCTTGCGGCTTTTCCTGCGTCTCCCGTTAGCGAGTTCCGGCAACCCTGCCATTTCATTCTTACGACTGCCGCCGCCCGATCGGTGAGCCGGTCATCCTGACTTTGCGTTCGAAAGGTTTTCCATGACGCCTGCATTTCATCGCCTGGCCAGACACGCCGCCCCCATGGCGCTGGCTCTGAGCCTCGCCCTGACCGCCGCCGCGCACGCCGAGACTGTGGCCGACCCTTTGGCCGCAACGGGGAAGTGGAGCGCCTATAGCGAAGGCCGCGCCGCAACCCCGCCGATGGGCTGGAGTTCGTGGAACGCCTTTGGCACCGACCTGACCGAGGCGCGGGTGCTCGATTCCGCCCGCATCATCGTCGAGAGCGGGCTGGCGGCCAAAGGCTACCGCTACATCAATATCGACGACGGCTGGTGGCTCAAGCGGCGTCAGTCGGACGGTCGTATGCAGATACGCACCAAACTCTTCCCATCGGCGGCTGTTGGTGGCCCGGAGGAGACGAGCTTTCGCCCCTTCACCGACCGTATCCATCAGATGGGGCTAAAGGCCGGCATCTATTCCGATCTGGGGCGCAATGCCTGCTCGCAGGCCTTTGGCGGCCCCAACACCCCCAACCTGCCCGAAGGCACGGTACAGGAGCGCGAAGTCGGGCTCTATGGCCATATCGAACAGGACATACCTCTCTATTTCAAAGAATGGGGCTTCGACTTCATCAAGGTCGATGGCTGCGGCGTGCGCGCCTTTGGCGCCGACTCCGAGCGGGTCAAGGCTGGCACCTATCGCGAACTGCCGCCGCTGATTGATTTTCAATCGATCAGCCGCACCAATATTCCAGCCGTCAAAGCGCTGTATAAGCAAATTGGCAACAGCCTGAAGGCCAGCAATCCGGACGGCGATTATGTCTTTTCGCTGTGCGCCTGGGGCTCCGCCGATGTGCGCGCCTGGGGCAAGGATGTTGGCAACCTGTCGCGCACCAGCGACGACCTGACCCCCTCGTGGTCGCGGATGCTGAGCAATTTCGACTCGGCGGCCACCCGCGCCCTCTATGCCCATCCGGGAAGCTGGAACGACCCGGACATGCTGTTTATCGGGCATGGCGAATTCGACGCGCAGCACCTTGTGCAGGCCCGTTCGCACTTCGCCCTGTGGGCCATGATCAATGCGCCGCTGTTGATCGGCTACGACCTGAAACAGGCTACCCCGGAGCTGATGCAGATTTTTGGTAATGAGGCCCTCATCGCGCTCAATCAGGACGCCGGCGGCCATCAGGCCGTCCTCGCCTACGACAGCGACGATATACAGATCCTGATCAAGACCGTCGGCGCGGACCCGACGCGCAAGGCTGTGGCCCTGTTCAACCGCACGGCGGAGGGCAAGGACGTCATCCTGACCGCCGAGCATCTGAAATATCTGGCCAATCAACCGGTCGCCCTGCGCGATCTGTGGACGCAGGCCGATCAGACGCCTTTCACCGGCGAGGTCAAATTCCACCTCGAACCGCACCAGACCCTGATCTTTATGGCCAGCGGCACACCCGTGCTGAGCAACGGCCAATACCTTTCCGACCTGCCGGGCCGCGTTAATCCGGCCGTCGATGGCGTCGTGGTGCCTCAGGCCGATCCCTTCATCTATCGCATGAAGAATCCGTGGAGCGGCACGCGCGGGCGCGGCGACATCCCCGCCTATACCGGCTGGGGCGGCGCGCAGGCCGATGCCTCTCCCTATGGCCGCCCGCTTCAGATCGCTGGCAAGCCCTTCCGCAGCGGTATCGGCATCTTGGCCAATTCACGGCTGGAGGTACGGGTGCAGCCAACCGAACGCCGCTTTGAAGCGAAGGTCGGGGTGGACGATTCCACGCTCAATACCACAGAGGCCGTGACCTTCGCCGTCTATGGTGACGGTAAGCTGCTCGCCAGGTCCCAACCCCTGCGCTTCGGGCAGGCCCCGCAGGCGCTTGCCGCCGATCTCAAAGGTGTGCGTCTGGTCGAACTGGTGGCCACCAGCACCGGCAAAAACGCCCATCCCGTGGCGGTTACCTGGGGCGACGCGGCCCTGCTGAAATAGGGCATCCATCTATCAAAAGCGCACAGGCCGGGAGCAATCGCCTCCGGCCTTTTTTTGTGATACCGCTATCAAATATTCTGTGTCATTCTCATCATGTGGAGGCAAGCGCGTCCTGTCTTCAACAAAAACAAAAAGATACCGGGAGTGAACATGAATATCTCTGCACAGCTCAGCAGGCGCAGCCTGCTGATGGGGGTGGCCGGTGCATCGGCACTGGCCAGTTGTGGCGGCGGAGGGGGCGGCGGCGTCTCTTCCCCCGTATCGTCCGGCTCCACCGCCTCCAGTTCCAGCACAGCCTCCGCCAGCGGCCCGACCCTGCCTGACCCGGCCACGGCGCCCGCGCTCAAGACGCACTTCAACGGCAAGTTTCTGGTCGGCATGACGGCGGAACCGAGCGAGATCAACAGCGCAATTTCGCAGCCTGTGCTCAAAGCGCACGTCAATTCGATGACCGCCGAAAACTGCATGAAGCCGCACGCCATCGGCACCAGCGCCGGGGTCTATAACTACACCCTCGCCGATCAGGTCATCGCCTTTGCCAGCGCCAACAATATCGCCGTGCGCGGCCACACCCTGCTGTGGCATCAATCGGCCCCGGACTGGTTCTTTGTGGGAGACAGCACCAGCGCCACCTATAGGGCGACGGTGCAGGCGCGGCTTGAGCGCTATATCACCGACGTGGTGACCTATTTCAAAGGTAAGGTCTATGCGTGGGACGTGGTCAATGAACCGACCAGCGACTCGGCCGGCAGTCCCTATCGCAACAGCCGCTGGTATCAGGTGCTGGGGGCCGACTATATCGAAATCGCCTTGCGCGCCGCCCGCGCCGCCGATCCGACGGTCAAGCTGTTTATCAACGACTACAGCACAGAAAACGCGGACAAGCTGGCACGCCTGATGAGCCTTGTGGACACGCTGCTGACGCGCGGTGTGCCGCTCGATGGCATCGGTCATCAACTGCACATCACCACGACCTGGCCGCCTGTGGCCAATGTCCGCGCCGCGTTTCAGACCGTGGAAACCCGCGGCCTGATCAACCACGTCACCGAACTGGATGTGTCCTTGTATGGCTCAGACCCCGGCAGTTGCTTCGGCACACCCGCCACGGGTTGCGCCCCGTCCCTGACCGAAGGCACGGCGGCCTATTGGGACAGCATCCGCGCGCAGGCGCTGCAATACCGGGCCATGTTCGATCTGTTTGCCAGCCAGCCGAGCGTCAAGTCCGTCACCACCTGGGGCGTGGCCGACAATCATACCTGGCTGAGTTCGTTCCCGGTGAACCGCCTGAACCACCCGCTGCTGTTCGACACGACGGGTAAACCGAAATCGGCCTTCTGGGCCGTAGTCAACCCTACCTTTGTTCCATAGCCCGCCGGAAGGTGGCTTTTTTGCGTGGTGTCATCCAAGCGTAAGACGCACAAAAGCCCGCCATTTTGTGGCGGGCTTTTGGTGAGTCTGGGTGCGGGAGCCAGATTTGAACTGACGACCTTCAGGTTATGAGCCTGACGAGCTACCGGGCTGCTCCATCCCGCGACACGTTTAACCAGA
>NZ_JAIWNX010000292.1 GCF_020217185.1 Asticcacaulis sp. | reverse complement strand
GCGCCAATCGACTTTCATTGTTTACTCCAACTGCTTGCGTAAGAATATATACCGTATACAATATGCAATGATGCGGCGCAAGAAGGAACGTGCATTTGTCTAAGGTTATCATTGTCGGGGGCGGAATCGTCGGTCTGTCCATCGCCCTGGAACTCCAGAAACGCCGCGGCGATGTGATTTTGCTGGACCCGGAATCCCCCCAGAAAGGCGCATCATACGGCAATGCGGGCCATATTGCTATCGAACAGGTGGAGCCGCTAGCCTCTTGGGACCTGATTCGCAGCGCGTGGCGGCGCTGGTTTGCGCGCGGCGGGGCCTTATCCTTTCCGCCGTCAGGGGTTTCGGCGTGGCTGCCCTTTGGGTTGCGACTGATGGCCGCAGCCGAGCCGGCGCGCTTTGCGCACGGCAAGACGGCCTTGTCTGGCCTGATGCGTGAGGCCATGCCCGCCTGGCGGCGGCTGGTGCAGTCGCTGGGGGTGCCGGATTTGATCCGCGAAGACGGCCACTATGTCGTCTGGGAGAGCGAGGCGTCGGCAAAGGCCGGTCTGGCCGCCTGGCGCGAGACGGATACCGGTTCGGCGCGTTTCCATGTCCTCACCCCGGACGAGCGGGCGGCGGTGTCGGCACTGACGCCGCGGCCTCTGTCTGGCGGTATCCGTTTTGAGAATACGGGTCAGGTCGCCGACAATGCGCGCCTGCTGGCGCAGATGGAGGCGGCCTATCTGGCGGCAGGCGGGCAGGTGGTACGGCAAAAGGCGGTGCGGCTGTGCCTGCGCGACGGCCATGCGCAGGTCGAATGCGATGACGGCCTGATGCGGGCGGCGGAATCGGTGATCATCTGTGCCGGGGTGCGTTCCAAATCGCTGATGCAGGGGATCGGCCACGCCGTGCCACTGATCGCCGAGCGCGGCTATCATATCCAGAGTGCCCGGCACGGCTGGCCCGCAGGGATGCCGCCCGTGGTGTTCGAGGACCGTTCGATGATCGTGACGGGCTTTGAGGGCGGCTTGCGCGCCGCCAGCTTTGTCGAACTGAACCAGCCCGATGCGCCGCCGGACGCGCGCAAATGGCAGAGGCTGCGGCAGCACGTCAGCGAGCTGGGCCTGCCGATGGACGGGGAGGTGGCGCAATGGATGGGCATACGCCCGACCCTGCCGGACTATCTGCCGGCCATCGGGCGCAGCGACAAGGCGCAGAATCTCTACTATGCCTTCGGGCATCAGCATCTGGGCCTGACATTGGGGCCCGTCACCGGCGAGATCGTCGCCGACATGGTCGAAAGCGGCATGGGTCCGCAGGCCTTTGATATCAAGCGTTTCGGATAAGAGGTATGTCTATGAGCATTGGCGGTTCCACCATCGAGGCCGAACTGGCGAAGCTGAGCCCGCCGCAGGCCGCGGCGGCCATTGGCGACTATGAATATCAGGCGCGTCTGGACAAGGCGCGGCGGTTGACGCGCGATCTGGGGGCGAAGGCGCTGCTGGTCGGGGCCGGGGCGTCTTTGCGCTATTTTGCCGGGGTGCCGTGGGGCGCGTCGGAGCGTCTGGTGGCCATGCTGCTGCCGGTCGAAGGCGAGCCGCTGATCATCTGCCCCTATTTCGAGCGCGGGTCGCTGGAGGCCGATCTGAAGATCCCGGCGGAACTGCGCCTGTGGCAGGAGGACGAGAGCCCGCACGCCCTGATCCACGCCGCCATGCAGGACCTGGGCGGCGGTGTGCTGGCCGTCGATCCGGCGATCAGCTTCGAAATGGTCAGCCGCCTGATGCGCGAAACCGGCCTTGAGGTGCGCGAGGCCTCGGCGGTGATCAATGGCTGCCGCATGTACAAGTCCGAGGCGGAACTGGCCCTGATGCAGCAGGCCAAGTCGATGACCGAAACCGTGCACCGGGCCACGGCGCGCATCCTGAAAGAGGGCATCACCACTACCGAGGTGATCAACTTTATCGAGGCCGCACACCGTAAGATGGGGGCGGCGGGCAACAGCTTCGTCATCGTGCAGTTCGGCCATGCCACCGCTTATCCGCACGGCCTGCCGGGCGTGCAAACCTTGCGGGAAAACGACCTCGTACTGATCGACACGGGCTGCTACGTGCAAGGCTATACGTCCGACATCACCCGCACCTATGTCTATGGGCAGGCGACGGCGGAACAGCAGCGCATCTGGGACATCGAAAAGGAGGCGCAGGCCGCTGCCTTTGCCGCTGTCGAGGTGGGCAAGCCGTGCGAAAGCGTCGATTACGCGGCGCGCGCTATTCTGGAAAAGCACGGGCTGGGGCCGGACTATCAGTTGCCCGGCACGCCGCACCGCACAGGCCACGGCATTGGCCTGAGCATCCACGAACCGGCCTATCTGGTGCGTGGCGACAAGACGCCGCTGGCGCCGGGCATGTGCTTTTCCAACGAGCCGATGATCGTGGTGCCGGAACGCTTCGGTATCCGTCTGGAAGATCATATGTACGTCACGGTATCCGGGGCGAAATGGTTTACCGAACCGCAACCGGCCATCGACCGGTTGTGAGGTGGGTACTAACGGTGTATATACGAAGTCACTACTTCGGAAGGGGCAGCCATGTCCAAAGACGCCATATTCACCCTGAAGATCGAGCCTGAGCTGCGCGAGGCCTTCATGGCCGAAGCGGCCGCCACCCACCGTCCGGCCTCACAAATCGTGCGTGAGTTCATGCGTGACTATGTGGAACGGCAAAGGAAAGATCGTGAATACGAGGCGTGGTTCCGAGCCGAGGTCGAGGCCGGTCTTCGCGAGGCCAATGACCCAGATGCGGTTTGGGTGACCCACGAAGAGGTGAAAGCCAATATGGACCGGCAGCGTCAGGATTTTCTGGCGCGCCTTAAGGCATCCGGTGAATGAGGCGCATTGTCTGGTCGCTGATTGCTGAAAAGAAGCGGGCAGCCGCCCTCGAATACATTGCTGCGGATAGCGTCAAAGCCGCCCTGGGCCAGCTTGCTGAAATCGACAGGCAAGTCGATCTGCTGATTGATCAGCCGCACATGGGTCGGCCCGGCCGTATCCAGGGGACACGGGAACTGGTCATACGGCATACGCCCTTCATTGTTGTCTATCGTGTTGCGGCTGAACGGGTGCAAATTTTGCGCTTTCTGCATGGTGCCGAAAATCGCTGAACAAGAGTTGCCATATTGTATACCGTATAATAACCTGACCAAAAGCTACAAATGAGGGCAGATCATGGTCAGCAAGGTGGGGGCGCGCCGCGTCCTGTGTGCGGTATCGGTGTCGTGTCTGGCGCTGCTGGCGGCGACCGGCGGGCAGGCTCAGACGGCGGCGGAGCTTAAGGCTATAGCCGATGCCCCGCCGCCCGATGTCACCGGTCGCGCCGAGTGGGAACAGCCGGAAGTCATGGCGGTCAATCGCCTGCCCATGAAGGCGACCTTCTTCAACTATGAGAGCGTGGAAAAGGCCGTGGCCGGTCAGATGGCGGCTTCGGCCAACTATCTGTCCCTCGATGGCACCTGGAAATTCGCCCTGTCCAAGACGCCGGAAACCCGCCCGGTGGATTTCTATAAGCCGGACTTCGATGTCTCCGGCTGGGGCACCGTGCAGGTGCCCGGCATCCTTCAGGCGCAAGGCTATGGCGTGCCGCTGTTCAGCGGGGCCGGCTATCCGTTCGGGGCCAAGCAGCCCTATGTGCGCCACGAGGTGAACGAGGTCGGGTCCTATCGCCGCGATTTTGAGTTGCCGAACTGGAGCGGCAAGGACGTCTTCCTGCATATCGGGGCGGCGGGCGCGGCCTATTATATCTGGGTCAACGGGCAGAAGGTCGGCTATTCCGAAGACTCCAAACTGCCGTCGGAATTCGACCTGACGCCCTATGTCCGGGCGGGTAAGAACACCATCAGTATCGAGCTATATCGCTACGCCGACGGCTCCTACCTTGAGGATCAGGACTTCTGGCGCCTGTCGGGCATCGAGCGCTCGGTCTATCTCTATGCCGAACCCAAAACGCGGCTTGGCGACTATACGGTCACGGCCCTGCTGGATAAGACCTATACGGACGGCGTCTTTGCGCTGGAGGCCGAACTGAAAGGCGTCAAGGGGTCGGGGACGATCACCGCCACCCTGTATGACGGCAAGGCTGTGGTGCTGACGGCCAAGGGGCGCGCCGCTGCGGGCAAGCCGGCGCACCTGTCGGGGACGATCAAAAACGTCCGGCCATGGTCGGCAGAGACGCCGAACCTCTACCGCATGGTTATCGAATACCGTGATGCCAAAGGCGCGCTGGTTTCGGCCACCTCGAAAAAGATCGGCTTTCGCACCATCGAAATCCGCAATGGCGAGGTGCAGGTCAATGGCAAGCGCGTCATGATCAAGGGCGTCAACCGCCACGAGCACGACCCCTATACCTTCCGCGTCGTGTCGCCCGAAACGACGCGCAGGGACATGGAACTGATGAAGCAGGCGCACGTCAATGCGCTGCGCCTGTCGCACTATCCCAACGATCCGCACGTCTATGATCTGGCCGACGAATACGGCCTCTATGTGATGGATGAGGCCAATATCGAGAGCCATACCTATATGGCCATGATCCGCGACATCGATCAGCGCTACAAGGTGCAACTGGGCTATAAGCCGCACTGGTACGCGGCGCACCTCGACCGCGTGTCGCGCATGGTCGAACGCGACAAGAATGTCACCTCGGTCATCTTCTGGTCGCTGGGCAACGAAGCGGGCATCGGGCCGGCTTTTGAGCGCGCGGCCGCATGGGTGCGGGCGCACGACAAGACGCGCCTGCTCAACTTTCTGGGCTATGGCACGATCGGCGAGGAGCACCGCCCCAATGCCTATGTCGATATCTACGCCCCCATGTACGACAGCGCCGTCAAGATGGCCGACTATGCGCAGGACAACCGCTACAGCCAGCCGATGATCCAGTGCGAATACGCCCACGCCATGGGCAACAGTCTGGGCAATCTGGAAGACTATTGGGAGACGATCCGCGCCTATAAGAAGCTGCAAGGCGGCTTTATATGGGACTGGGTCGATCAGGCGGTGATCCGCAAGGACGACAAGGGCAGGCCATACTGGGCGCAGGGCTTCGACTTCCCCAAGGGCGAGTGGGAAGACGACTCGACCATCGGCGACGGCGTGGTGCAGGCCGACCGCACGCCGGACCCGGAATATTACGAGCTTCAGAAGGTCTATTCGCCGGTGGTGTTCGAAGGCGATCCCAGATCGGGGACGTTGACGGTCGTCAACCGCAACGACCTGATCAACCTGTCGGGCTATGCCTTTGGCTGGAAACTCGAAAAGGACGGGGTGACGGTGAAGACCGGGGTGCTGAACGGCGTCAATGCCCCGGCGGCAGGCCGCGCGACGGTGCCGCTCGATCTCGGTGCCGTCAGCTATGACCCGGCGGCCGAATATGTGCTGACCGTCTCAGCCGTGGCCGCCGATGACCGTATGCCGGGCGTGCCGAAAGGCAGTTCGATGGGCTGGACGCAGTTTGTCCTTCAGGCAGCGCGTCCGGCGGCCCTGACCGCCAGCGGGCCGGTGAAAGTCACCCGGACGGCGGCAACGGTCGAACTAAGCGCCGGGACGTCGCGCCTGACGCTCGATGCCAAGACCGGCCTGCTGACCGCCTATGCCGTCAACGGGCAGGTGCTGCTGAGCGGTGGCACGCCCTATTTCTGGCGCGGGCCGACCGATAACGACATCGGCACCGGCGTGGTGACCAGCCACGCCATCTGGAAGACCCTTAGCGAAAAGCGCACACTGGAAACGCTTGAGGTGTCGGAGGCAGGTGAAGTCAGGGTCGGCTGGCGCGTCGGGGCGGGATCGGTGCGCTTTACCACCACCTGGCACCTCTATGGCGACGGCACGTTGAATGTGAAGGCCGACTATGTGCCGCTGCGTGATGACCTGCCCGATCCGCTGCGCGTCGGCCTGAAGTTTGCGACCAACCCCGCTCTGACCGATCTTCAGTGGTACGGGCGCGGGCCGCAGGAATCCTATGCTGATCGCAAGACCGGGGCGGCCATCGGGCTCTATCAGGGCAAGGTGGCCGATCAGTACCACAACTACACCCGGCCGCAGGAGTCGGGCAACAAGACCGATGTACGCTGGATGGCCCTGACCACGGCGACGGGGCAGGGGGTGCGCGTCACCGGTCATCAGCCATTGTCGGCCAATGCCCTGGCCTTCCCGGTTGAGGACCTCTATCAGCAGCCGGTGGGGCAGCGCCACTCGTCAGACATCGCGCCGCATGGCGACGGTACGCTGATGATTGACGCGCTTCAAACGGGGGTGGGCGGCGATACGGGGTGGAATACGGTCGGGCGCCCGCACGTCAAATACCGCATCCCCAATGCGCCGCTGAGCTATGGCTTCATACTCAGTCCCGTGAGTCACTAGTATCGTGAATTTGAAGTTCGCCCGGCTTTCGATATCAAAATGAAGCGAACTTCAAATTCAAAAACGATACTAAATACAATAAGTTGCTAGTGTCCTGTTGGATCTGAAATTCGCCAGAGGACGATATCAAGCGCATGCGAATTTCAGATTCAGGACACTAGAGCGAAATGACTTTAGGTGGAAACGCCATTTCGCTCTAAATTTTTGTTTTATCGCGATGTTTTTGCGGAAAACCGCTCACACTTTTGGCTTCGCCGAACTCCGTTTCCGCACATCGCTCTAGGCCTGAGAGCGTCGGGCGGATAATTGCCGAGCAACCGCTTATGTGCCTTCGGTTTCAGCGGCATGGCCCCCCCTCGTTAAAAGTTAAGATCAAACGACGGAGAGAGTTGACTTATACGTATATCGTATACAACATACAATTTATGGGACTAAATTCAACACAAGGGGCTGGTTATGATGATGCGTTTTGTTCGGGTTTCAACCCTTCTCGCCCTCGGTCTACTGACCGGCGCGTCCGTCTTGCCCATCGCGGCGGCGGCTCAGGTGCCGGCAACCCCGCCCGCCTATCAGGCAACACAGTCGGCTGATGCCAATATCAAGGCCCTTTATGAGGCGGAATGGACCTGGCGTCAGGCGGAGTTTGGTCGCTCCGGGCTGGGGCGCGGCATGGGTGGGGCCAAGCTGCCGTCGGTGACGCCGGAAACCTATGCCCGCCGTCTGGCCTACTGGGACAGGGCACTGGCGGCGTACAGCCAAATTCCGCTGGATGAGCTGTCGCACGAGGAGCGCATCAATGCCGAGGTGTGGTTCGCCTCGGTGTCGGCTCAGGCCGACAATATCCGTTTCAAAACCTACGAAGCGCCGTTCAATTCCGACACCTTCTTCTGGACGCTCAACGCGCGTCAGGGCTTCCGCACGCTCGAAGACTATAACAACTACCTCGCCCGCCTGCGCGATATTCCGCGCTATTTCGGCGAGCAGACGGCCAATATGAAGGCCGGTCTTAAGCGCGGCTACACCGTCCCTTACGTCTCGACCATCGGACGCGACAAGACGATGGAGCCTTACACCAGGACGGATGAGAGCAATCCGCTGTATGACGCCTTCCGTGACATGCCGGAAACCATCCCGGCAGGGGAGCAGGCCCGCCTGAAGGCCGAGGCGATGACGGTCATCCGCAGCGTTGCGGTTCCGGAATACAGCAAGCTCCTGACCTTCTTTCGCACCGAGTATCAGTCCAGGGCGCGCCGCGACTTCGCCGCCTGGTCGCTGCCCGATGGCAAGGCCTTCTATCAGTCGCGCATCCGTGAGTTCGTCACGTTGGATATGACGCCGGAAGAGATCCATCAACTGGGTCTGAAGGAGGTTGCCCGTATCCGCGCCGATATGGAAAAGACCATGCGGGACTCCGGCTTCACCGGCACCTTCCCGGAATTCCTCGTCTTTATGCGCACCGATCCGCAATTCTACGCCAAGACGCCACGTGAACTTCTGTCCTATTCGGCCTATGTATCGAAAAAAGCCGACGGCAAGCTAAAGGATTTCTTTGCCGTCCTGCCACGCTATCGTCACGCCATCCTGCCAGTGCCGGACGCCGTGGCCCCTATCTATACGTCGGGGCGTGGCGGGCTCGATTCATGCCTGATGAACACCTATGACCTGCCGTCGCGCCCGCTGTACAACCTGCCGGCCCTGACCCTGCACGAATGCACGCCCGGCCACTCCTATCAGGCCGCCGCTGCCCTCGAAGCCCCGCCGCGCCCGGATTTCCGCCGCTCGACCGGCTTTTCCGGCTATGGCGAAGGCTGGGGCCTGTACACCGAATGGCTTGGCACCAAGATGGGTATCTATGAGACCCCCTACGAAGAGTTCGGTCGCCAGACCTTTGAGATGTGGCGCGCCGCGCGTCTGGTCATCGACACCGGCCTGCACACGCAGGGCTGGAGCCGTCAGCAGGCTATTGACTATCTGAAAGCCAATACCGCGCTGGCACAGCTCGATATCGAAAACGAGGTGGACCGCTACATCGCCTGGCCGGGTCAGGCCCTGGCCTACAAGATCGGTGAACTGAAGATGCGGGAGATGCGGGCCTTGGCGGAAAAGGAACTGGGCGCGGACTTCGATCAGCGCACCTTCCACGACACCATCCTCAACATGGGTTCGGTGCCGCTGACGACGTTCGAGCGCGAAATGCGCGCCTATATCGCGGCGGAAAAGACGCGTGTGGCGGCCAAGACGGCCTCTGGCAACTAAGATACGGAGCGGGGACGATGAGAAACGGGGTAACGGCGATTCTGGCCGCCACCATGCTGTTCGCCCAGCCGGTGTGGGGTCTTCCGGCTCTGGCCGCGCCTGCGGTGGCCGACTATGAAAAGGCCATCGGCCTGCGCGAGGCGTGGTCGGGTCTGACGCGCGATATTGCGGAGCCTGCGCAGTGGATTGAGGGAACGCAAACCTTCGTCTATCGCAAGTCGGTCGAAGGCGGTTTTCAGTTCATGCTGATGGACGCCGCGACGGGGCAGAAGCGCGTGGCTTTCGATCACGAGCGTCTGGCGGCGGCCTTTAACACTGCGGCCGGCACACATTTTACCGGCCTGACCCTGCCGTTTACGCCACCCTTTTCGATGACGCAGTTCAGCGACGGCGGCCAAAAGGTCGCGATTCGCTGGGATGAGGCGATGTGGTCTTGCGACCTCGCGACCTATGTGTGTCAAAAGTCCGTGGACCGGCGGCAGGATCGCGGTTTTTCCGGCGTGGTACGCGACCTCAAATCGCCCGCCGACAATACGCCAAAGCCGTCGCCGGATGGTCAGTGGCTGGCCTTAGTCGAGGATTTCAACCTTGTGATCCGCCGCAAAGCCGGGGGCGAGGTTATTCGCCTGTCCACCGATGGCTCCGAAGGCCTGTTCTACGATCCGGAGTCGATCAAGTGGTCGCCGGATTCGCAAAAGATCGTGGCGTTACGCGTGCAGCCGGGCTTCCGCCGCGAAGTGGTACGGGTGATCTCTTCGCCCCCCGATCAGGTGCAGCCCAAGGTCGATGTGCAGCTTTACCCGAAGCCCGGTGACGCCATCGACATCGACCGTCCTGTGCTGTTCGACGTGGCAACGCGCCGCCGGATAGAGATTCCCACCGATCTGTTTCCCAACCCGATGGCGACGGACGCTCTGAGCTGGCGCAAGGACAGCCGCGGGGTGCGCTTCGCCTACGATCAGCGCGGCCATCAGCTTTATCGTCTGATTGAGGCCGATGCCGTAACGGGCCAGACGCGGGTCGTGGCCGAGGACCGCTCGGACACCTTCATCAATACCTACAGCCGCCGCTACAGCTACGATGTCGGGGGCGAAGGGCGCGAACTGATCTGGATGTCCGAACGCGACGGCTGGAACCACCTCTATCTGTACGACGCCACGACCGGTAAGGTGAAAACGCAGATCACCAAAGGCGAATATGTGGTGCGTAAGGTGCTGAAGGTCGATGACAAGGTGCGCCAGATCTATTTCGCCGCCAACGGCATGCGTAAGGGCGAAGACCCGTACTTCCAGCACTATTACCGCGTGGATTTCGACGGTAGGAATCTGACACCGCTGACCACGGCCCCGGCTTATCACGATGTCAGCTTCTCGTCGGACATGCGGTACTATACCGACACATATTCGCGGGTGGACCTGCCCAATGTGATGGAGCTGCGCCGGGTAGCGGACCGCAGCCTAGTGGCTACGGTCGAGAGCGGTGACATTTCGCGCCTGACGGCGGCCGGATTCAAACCGCCAGAAGTGTTTACGGCCAAAGGTCGCGACGGCAAAACCGATATCTGGGGCGTCATCGTGCGCCCGACCGATTTCGATCCGAACACAAAATACCCGGTCATTGAAAACATCTATGCCGGGCCGCATTCGTCCTTTGTGCCCAAGACCTTCTGGCCCTTCGGCCCGCACTCCAGCGGTGACAAGGTGATCGGTATGCAGTCTCTGGCCAATATGGGCTTTATCGTCGTGCAGATCGACGGCATGGGCACGCAGAACCGTTCCAAGGCCTTCCATGATGTGGCGTGGAAGAACCTTCAGGACGCCGGTTTCCCCGATCGCATCGCCTGGCATAAGGCGGTGGCCGCCAAATACGGGTTTTACGACATCAGCCGCGTCGGCATCTATGGCGGCTCAGCGGGCGGGCAGAACACACTGAGCGCCCTTGAGGAATATCCTGACTTCTATAAGGCCGGCGTGGCCTATGCCGGCTGCTTCGACAACCGCATGGACAAGATCGGCTGGAACGAGGCGTGGATGGGCTGGCCCGTCGATGACAGCTATGCCCGTGCTTCGGGGGTTGATAATGCCCATAAGCTGAAGGGCGAGGTTCTGCTGGTCGTCGGTGAGTTGGATATGAATGTCGATCCGGCCTCGACGCTTCAGGTGGTCAATGCCCTGATCAAGTCGCGCAAGGATTTCGATCTGATCGTGGTGCCGAACGAAGGCCACGGCGCCTTGCGCAACACAGGCGACGTCAATTACGGCCTGCGCCGTCAGTACGACTTCTTCATCCGCCACCTGCGCGGCGAAGCGACGCCGCAGTGGAATGCACGCCCTGACACCCTGCCGAAACCAAAGTGACAAGATGACTGATACCGTAAGCCTGACCCTCGACGACGCCCGTGCGCTTAGCCTGCGCACCCTGACCGGCAACGGCTTTTCCGAGGCCCATGCCGAGGCGATCACCGCCACCATTCTGGCCGGGCAGCGCGATGAATGCCACTCGCACGGGCTTTACCGCCTGCTGGTCTGCGTGGCAACACGGCGGGCGGGCAAGGTGTCAAACGCTGAACCGCTGATCAGCGACGCGGCACCGGGTCTGGTGCGGGCCGATGCGCAGGGGGCCTATTCGCTGCTGGCTCTGGCGCGCGGTTTGCCGTTTCTGGCGCAAAAGGCGCGCACGCAGGGCATAGCCGCGCTGGCCATCACTCATTGCTACCACTTTTCGGCCCTGTGGCCGGAGGTCGAAGCCATCGCCGCCGAAGGTCTGGTGGGGCTGGCCATGACGCCCAGCCATGCGTGGGTCGCGCCGCATGGCGGCACCAAGGGCGTGTTCGGCACCAATCCGCTGGCCTTTGCCTGGCCGCGTCCGCAGGGCGAGCCGTTCGTGTTTGACTTCGCCACCAGTGCCGCGGCGCGCGGTGAGATCGAACTGCACCGCCGGGCGGGCAAGCCCATCCCCGAAGGCTGGGCGCTCGATAGCGACGGCAGGCCCACGACCGACGCCGAGGCGGCTATGTCCGGGGCCATGCTGACCTTTGGCGGGCATAAGGGCTCGGCCCTGTCGGCCATGATCGAGCTGATGGCCGGGCCGCTGATCGGGGACTTCCTCAGTCTGGAATCCTACGCCTACGATGCGGGACAGGGGGCCACGCCCTATCACGGTGAACTTCTGCTGGCCATCGACCCGGAGACCTTTATGGGCGGGGCCTATGCCCACCATGCGGGCCGGGCTGAGGCCCTGTTTGACGCCATTGTGGGGCAGGGGGCGCGCCTGCCGTCGCAGCGCCGCTATGAGGCCCGTGCGCGCACCGCAGCCACGGGAACGGTGACGATCCCGGCTAGACTTTATCAGGATATTCTGGCCCTTACGGCTTAGGTTTATCTTCGAGCGCCTTTTGCAACTGGCGCTTTAGTCTGCGACGCATGGCGGCGTCCAGCGGACCGTAAAGGCCCTTGTCGCGCGGGGTGAGGTGCGCCACCGGGTCGCCATTCTCACCAAACACATAGTAGGCGAACAGGTTACGCCACACACCGCGTTCGTGCTCAGGCAGGTCACGGATGGCCAGCAGGGCGTGCAAAAAGGCGTCGGATGGCGCGGCGTCGGGCGCAACCGCCGCATCCCACCAGTAGTTGACCAGCACATTGAACGGCGACAGCGAGCGCACCTGATGCCACCAGCCGTAGGGGATATAGAGGGCATCCCCGGCCTCAAGCTCGATATCGACGCGCACGGCCTGCGCCTCGGCATAGCGCGGGTAGCGGCTGAGGTCCGGGCGGTCGATATCGACCATGCTCACCGGCACGCCGCCGATGGTGCGCTCATAGGGGCCGGGATAGAGGTTGGCTAACTGCTCTGGCGGGAACAGGCTGAAGCGCCGCCGCCCGGCCACGACACAGGCGATATTGTCGTTCAGATCGTAATGGGTGCGCGTCACCACGGCATTGCCGATCCAGATGCGCGGGGCGACTTCGGGCAGCAGGTCAAGGCGGTTCTCGGCACCAAAGCCCGGCATTTGCGACGCGATGGGCGTCGATTGCAGGCTGATGGCCAGCGGGTCCGCCTTGTCGCGTTCGCCCAGCAACCGTTCCAGCACCTCGGCCACCGTCGCCGGGCCGTGGCTGAAATTGGTGACATGGGTGTCAAAGCCGTAGAAAAAGGTCCCCCTGGCCTGTGGCGGCGCGACATAGACCCCGGTGGGGGCCCCGCTGTCTTGATTGAGCAGATAGTCGGCCAGCGCCTCATCCGACGTCAGGCCGCAGTGAACGGCAGGCCAGTCCGCCACGACGCCTTTCAGGACGGCGGGATGACGCGCCGGGCGGATAAGCTGTTCAAACGTGGCGCGATCCGCGCGGTTATAAACGGGCAGGGGAGGGAGGTGATCAGACATTAGATTTCCTGCGACGCGATGAGGGGAGGCTGGCAAAAAAGCCGCACCTTGTCCACTGTATACTTTATGTGGCAAAATCGTATA
>NZ_JAIWNX010000291.1 GCF_020217185.1 Asticcacaulis sp. | reverse complement strand
AAATATATTTGACGATCTCCACCAACGATGTTTAGCTCGATTGTGTCAGAAATGTTTCGGAGGGGGTAACGGAACCCGTCCTCTCCACACACTCAAGGGGATTAAGATGAACAAGCGTACGACTCGGGCATTGATCATGAGTAGTGTGGCGGCCTCCGCCATCTTCTCCGGCTGGATGGCGGCGCCGGCCATGGCGCAGGCGGACGGCGCCAGTGAGGCCGTCGAAGAGGTCGTGGTCACCGGCACCCGCATCCGCCGCCCGAACCTCAAGAGCGCGTCGCCGATCACCACGGTCGATGCGCAGGAAGCCCAGCTTCAGGGCGCGGTGGCTGTAGAATCCTTCCTCACCAAGCTGCCTCAGGTCGAAGCGGCGGCCAACGAAAACGGCTCTAACGGATCGAGCGGCCGGGCGACCGTCAACCTGCGCAGCCTTGGCGGTGGCCGCAGTCTGGTTCTGATCGACGGCCAGCGCTTCCTGCCAACGCAGGCGATGGACCTCAACTTCGTACCGTCGGCGCTGGTTGAGCGTACTGATGTGCTGACGGGTGGGGCGTCTTCGGTCTATGGCTCGGACGCCATGTCTGGTGTTGTCAACTTCATCCTCATGAAGCACCTCGACGGCGTGCGCATGAACGCGCAGTACAGCATCTATAATCACCACAATGACGAAGGCTATCTGCGCAAGATTCAGTCGGACAAGAAGTACAAGCTCGCGCCGGAAAACGTCTGGACCGGTAAGAAATTCGATTTCAACATTGCGATGGGTGCCAATCTTGAAGATGGCAAGGGCAATGTCGCGGGCTACTTCGGCTATCGCAAGATGGACCCGGTGCGTCAGGATAAGTACGACTATTCGAACTGCGCCATCAACTATCCGCCGGCTTCGGTTGCGCCCGCCGGCACGGCCTATGTCTGCGGCGGCTCGGCCACGCACGCCTACGGCTCGTTCCGCCCGCTGACCTACACGCCGGCTGGCGGTACCTCGACCAATACCAATCCAACGGGTGTGCAGTATGCCAACGCGATGGACGGTTCCAAGACCTGGGTCACGGACGGCCCGGACTTCTATTATAACTATACGCCGGATAACTATATCCTGCGCGACAGCGAACGGTATACGGCGGGCGCCCTGTTCAACTATACCGTCAATGAAAAGATCGAAGCCTACGGTTCGTTCATGTTCATGGACGACGTGTCAGTGTCGCAGGTCGCGCCATCGGGTATCTGGACGGGCCGCGCCTTTACGGTCAACTGCGACAACCCTTTCCTCAGCACGCAGCAACGCGGGCTTCTGTGTAACGGGAACACGACCGGGAATGCGACCACCTGGGTGGCGCTGCGTGGTGTGGGCGGCGAAGGCCGTCGCAATGACATGCGTCACACCTATTACCGGGCCAATCTTGGCTTCCGCGGCACGCTCAGTGACGCCTTCCGCTATGATGTGAACTACAGCTACGTCACCGCGCGTGAACGCAGCAACTATCAGAATGATATCAATCAGAACAAGGCAGCGCAGGCGCTTCAGGCTGTCACCGTGGGCGGTCAGATCGTCTGTAAGGACACCTCAGGCGGCTGTAAGCCGATCGACGTTTTCAGCGCCAAAGGCCCGTCTACAGAAGGCTATAACTTCATCTATTCGCCGACCTTCACCGCCAATGATCAGGACATGAAGGTCCTGTCCGGCTACATCAGCGGCGATCTGGGCATTTATGGGGTGACATCGCCCTGGGCCTCAGAAGGCCTTCAGGTGGTTCTGGGTGCCGAACACCGCGAAGAGACGACGGTTACCAAGTTCGATCAGGTGCAGATCGATGCGGGTTCGGTCAATTCGGACGGCGTGATCACCACGGACGAAATCTTTACCGAAATCGAAGCCCCTATCGTTCAGGACAAGCCCTTCATCTACTCTCTGTCTCTGGCCCTGGGTTATCGGACCTCGACGATCAAGGTATCGAACAGCGCCAATCCTGAACGTGAAAAGGACGCCGATACCTATAAGTACGAGCTGAAGTATCAGCCCGTTCCGGACGTCCTGCTGCGTGCCAGCTATAACAAGGCCATGCGCGCGCCGAATGCCGGTGAATTGTTTGCGGCTCAGTCCTACGGCAATATTGCCGCGACCGATCCATGTTCGCAGAACGGCATTGCCCAGAGCGGCGCGACGCTGGAGCAATGTCTGCGCACGGGGGCCACGACGGCTCAATATAACGCGAAGACGATTCCGGATTGCCCGGCGACCTTCTGTACGCGTCAGGGCGGCGGTAACCCGAACCTGAACCCGGAGACGGGCAAGACCACCACCTATGGCGTCGTCTTCACCCCGCGCTTCGTGCCGGGCCTGTCGGTCAGCCTCGACTATTTCAAAGTGCGTATCGAAGACTATATCGGCACGATCAGCCCGACCGTCGCCCTGTCCCAGTGCGTGCAGACCGGCAACCCTGTCTTCTGCGGTCTGATCCATCGCGACCCGCTGACCGGCGCCATCTTCGGTCCGGGCGCAGACGGCGGCTACATCGTCGGCACCAACGTCAATACCGGCTATCTCGAAACCAAGGGCTGGGACGTCAATGCCGCCTACACGCTGCAAACCGAAGACGTATTCCAAAAGGACTACGGTTCGGTCAATTTCAACCTGACGGGCACGCTGCTCAAGTCGCTGGAAACCGAAGCCATCCCGAATGGCGGCTCCTACGATTGTAAGGGCCTGTTCGGTCCGGTTTGCGGTCAGCCCGCCCCGGAATGGCGTCACACGCTGCGCACCACCTGGCAAACAACCTGGGGTGACAAGTTCTACCTCCCGGCCGCCGTCTCCGTTAACTGGCGCTATATGGGCGTGGTCAAGCTGGCGTCCAACACCGGCAAGCCGTTCCTGACCGGGACCAAATCGACCATCGACGCCAAGATCCCGGAATACAGCTACGTGGATGTCGCTGCGACCTTCAACGTCACCAAGGGCGTCGTGGCTCGCATCGGTATCAACAACCTCTTCGACAAGACGCCGCCGTACATGTACGACGCGCTTCTGACCGAGTTTGGCAACGGTAACACCTATCCGGGCGTCTATGATCCGCTGGGCCGTATGGTGTTCGTCGGCTTCAACGCCAAGTTCTGATGAGGACGCCGGCGCTCCGCCCGCACGGAGCGCCGGTGCCTTAAGGGCCTGACGTTCTTCTGTATCTTAAACTTCCCCATTTTATCCGGCGGTCCTCCTCCCCCTCCGCCGGGCGGGGTCCCCCTTGGGCGGCAAACCCGATTGCGTGACGGTTTGCCGCCATTTTTTTTGTCAGTGAGGCCTCCCCATGACCCCCGGATTTCATCGTCGTGCCTTCTTACAGGGATCGCTCGCGGGAACGGCAGGCCTTACGGCGGCTTCGGCTTCGGCTGCGCCTTTGTTGCCCATACTGGACGCTTCGAGCGCGGTGCGAACCGACGGCTTGACCCCATTGGCGCAGTTTACCGCGCACGGTACGCAATGGAGTGTCTATGAGGATCAGACGCGCCGCGACGGACCGATTGTCTTCACCTCGGACAAGGGCGCCTTTTCCCTGTCGAAGCGCCCGGAGGCGGTGTTCGACGACATCACGCCCGCCTATCTGGGGCTGGCGCTGAAAGACATCTGTCAGGCCGATCCCGACCTGCTTGCCGACAAACTCCTGTCACACGGTGACGACCCGGACCCGGATGAGGTGCGCCGCGCGGCCCCGCCTGCCGGCTGGAATTTCACCCGTGAGTCGCTGTGGTGGCGGATGCCGTGGACGACCTTTGTCGGCACCACGCAGCAGGGCGACACCATGCCCGTCTTTCCCAACGGACGCACGCGCACCTTTCGCCCCGAACACGTCTTTCCCGAACTGAGCGGTGACGATAAGGTCAAACGCCGCTGGGAGGGGCTGCTGGGCGGCTGGCTGCCCGCCGTTCACAAGATCATCGAAATTTCGCCGACGCGGTACTATGACCTGCTGGTCTTTGCCGATGTGACGGCGACCGACAAGCTGGTGGTGCAGACCTGGCACCGCACCATCCAATATGACGACGGCAAGCCGGTCAAGACGGCGTTCGGCCATTCCTACGCCCCGTTCCCCCCACGCCGTGTCGAGCCGACCGCCGAAGCCTTTTATGAGGGGCTTCTGACCTTTGCCGGTGACTGGCAGGCGCGCCTGAAGGATCAGGCGAAGCTCAATATTCCCGATGCCGCCCTGTCGGACATGGTCAGCCACGCCTTTGCCAAGGAGCTGATGGTGCGCCCGCAAGGTGTTTATCCCAAATACGGCGTGGTCGATCGCGACTATTTCGGTTCGGAATATGACGGGTTTCAGGACACCTTCACCTCGTCGCTCTACGCCAACCTGGAGTGGGGGCGCTTTGATCAGGCCAGGGCCGTCCTGATCAACTATTTCGAGGATTTCGTCTTCGCCGACGGGCAGATTAATATGCGCGGGCCGGAGGTGGCGCAGTTCGGCCTGACGCTCAGCCTGCTGGCGCGCTATCTGCGCTATACGGGCGATACGGCGACGCTGAAACGCTTTGCCGGCAAGATCGAAAACACGGCGGCCATCCTCACCGAACTGCACGACGTGGCGCTGAAAAAGCCCGCCGGGGACGCCGGATTCGGCCTGCTCGACGGCTGGAGCGAGTCCGACGCCTGCCTGCATCCGGACCCCTCGGTGTGGTGGAAACCCTACTGGAACAATTCGGCCTTCGCCGTGCGCGGCTGGCGTGACATCGCGGCGGTGTGGGCCATTGTTGCGCCTGATAAGGCAGGGCGGGCCTCCGACTGGACGACGCGCGCCGATACGCTTCAGGCGCAACTGATAAAGACCCTGCGCGCCAATATCCGCCAAGACCTGACACCGCCCTATGTGGCCATCCTGCCGGGGGCCACACTGACCCATCGTCAGGCCATGATCGAATCCGCCCGCAGCAAGACCGGCAACGAACAGGGCTGGGCGCACCGCGCCTATGCCGAACTGCTGCACGCCGACGTCCTGCCCGACGATCTGGCCCAGACGGTCATCAACGCCGTCCGCGGGCATGGCGGGACGGCCATCGGTGTACTGGCCAATTTCGGCCCGCCCAGCGACGACAGCCGCGATCAGCTTGGCTTTATCTCCTACGGCTATGCCCAGCAGTTGCTGCGCTCGGACCGCATCGAGGAATACCTCCTGTTCCTGCACTCGCACCGCTACCATTCGCATACGCCGGGCACCTGGGTGGCGGGGGAGGTTACGGGCATTACCGGTGGCCTTCCGCTGTTCTGCATCCCGGCGCAACTGACCATACCCAAGCTGGTGCGCTGGGCACTCGTGTTCGAGGCCTCGGACGCAGACACCCTGTGGCTGGGCCGCGCCGTGCCCCGCCAATGGTTTGCGTCCGAACAGCCCATTGCCATCACCGGCGCACCGACGCGCTGGGGGCCGGTCGATCTGCACCTGCAAAGACAGGGGCTTACGCTCAACGGCGAGGTTCGTCTTGGTGGGGCGACCCGGCCCTCAGAGGTGCGTCTGCGCCTGCGGGTGCCGAAAGAGATGCGACTGGCCTCGGTCACGGTGAACGGCAAAAAAGCGGTCGTTGAGGGCGAAGATGTGGTCATCCGGCCACAGAGCGGCGCTTTGCGCATTCAAGCCCGCTTGCGCAAGGCATAGAAGTTGCGTTTGATACGAGTGGCGCGACTGTCAATTGGACGGTTGACAGCCGCACTAAAAGCGACACAAATCGTATACGAAACGGGGATCGACGCTGCGGCGTCTTGTTTAAGGGACTTTTTTCATGGGATTGTTTGGACCGCTAAAACCGCTCGCCAGAGCGGAATCTGATGGTAAGGCGCTGGCCAAGACGCTGAGCTGGCCGCATCTGATGGCGCTGGGTATCGGCGGCATCATCGGTACCGGCATCTATTCGCTGACCGGGACCGGGGCCGGACTGGCCGGGCCGGGGGTGCTGGTCTCCTTTGCCCTGTGTGGTCTGGTCTGCGCCTGTGCCGCTCTTTGTTACACCGAAATGTCCACCCTGATCCCTACGGCAGGCTCGGCCTATACCTATACCTATTCGGCCATCGGTGAAGTGGCGGCGTGGGTCGTCGGCTGGGCGCTGATCCTTGAATATTCGCTGGCCTGTTCGACCGTGGCGGTGAGTTGGTCGGCGCACCTGTTCGGCTGGCTGCACGACGGCATCGGCTTGCAGTTACCGGCCATGCTGATGAATGCCCCGCACGCCGGAGGCCTGATCAACCTGCCCGCCGTTCTGGTGTCGCTGGCGGTGATGGGTCTGCTTCTGATCGGCGCGCGCGAAAGCGCCACACTCAACATCCTTTTGGTCATCATCAAGATCGTCGCTCTGGGGGCCTTCATCTTCTTTGCCCTGCCGGCGGTGAAGGCGGGTAATTTCGACCCGTTTGCGCCCTATGGCTTTCTGGCGCATGAGGTGGAGGGTAAGAAGTACGGCATCATGGCCGCTGCCGCCATTGTCTTCTTCGCCTTCTTCGGCTTTGATGCCGTCTCGACCTCGGCCGAAGAGGCCAAGAATCCGGGCCGTGACCTGACCATCGGTATTCTGGGATCGATGGGCGTATCGACCCTGATTTATATGTTGGTCGCCGGTGCGGCCATCGGGGCGGTGGACTTTCGTCAATTTGCCTTCTCTGGCGAAGCCCTGCCGCACGTCCTGCGTGAACTGGGCCAGCCCCTGTTTGCAAGCCTTGTGGGGGGTGCGGCGCTGGTCGCTTTGCCATCGGTCATTCTGGTCATGATGTATGGCCAGAGCCGCATCTTTTTCGTCATGGCGCGCGACGGCCTCCTGCCGCAGGCGGTGGCCAAGGTTAACAAGAAGGGCTCGCCGGCCCTGATAACCACCCTGACGGGCCTGTTCGTCGCCGCCTTTGCCGGTATCTTTCCGCTGGATGAAATCGCTGCCCTGTCCAACGCTGGGACGTTGATTGCCTTCGTCGCCGTGGCACTGTCCATGCTGATTCTGCGCAAGAAGCTGCCGGATGCCGAACGCAGCTTCAAGACGCCGGCCCATTGGCTGGTCGCCTTGATCACCATAGGGGGGTGCGCTTTCATCTTCTCCAGCCTTCAGGTTAAGGCACAGCTCTTTACCCTGATCTGGATGGCGATTGGGCTGGTCGTCTATTTCTCTTACGGCAAGTGGCATAGCCGCCTGAAAAAGGGCGCTTAAGCGTTCAGCCTCACTCATGCAGAAGGGCGGGGGAAACCTCGCCCTTTTTCTTTGCGTTAAACCTAACGCCCCCGATAGAGGTTGAGGTCGATGCCATAGCGATTGACCTTGTCGTAGAAGGTCTTGCGCGGCAGTTTCAGCGCCTCCATGACGCTGCGCACCTGTCCCTCGTGGCGCTCCAGGGTTTCGCGCAGCAGGGCCTCTTCGTAGCGCGCCACCTGTTCGGCCAGACCCGGCGCATCGACATCGTTGCCCGGCAGGCTGTCGTCGATGCCCAGCGCGTAGCGTTCGGCATATTGCTCCAGCTCGCGCACATTGCCGGGCCAGTCGTGCTGGCGCAGATGGCTCTGGGCCTGAAGGCTGAGGCGCGGGGCCGGGCGGTTGAGGCGCGCCGCCGCCGCCAGCAGGAAGTGCTGAAACAGCAGCGGAATGTCCTCGCGCCGTTCGCTGAGCGGCGGCACGCGCAGGGTCACGCCGCTCAGCCGGTAATAGAGGTCGGCGCGGAACCGCCCGTCGCGCACGGCCTGCACCAGATCAATGCGCGTGGCGGCGATGACGCGGATATCGACCTGCCGCGGGCTTTCAGCCCCCTCCGGCCACACCTCGCGCGTTTCCAGCACGCGCAACAGCCGCGCCTGCTGGCTGAGCGTCAGCCCCTCAACCTCATCGAGGAATAGTGTCCCCTTGTGCGCCTTTTCGATGCGCCCGATCAGGCGCGGCGCACCGGGGCGCAGGCCCTGTTCGCTGCCGAACAGCTCGCTCTGAAAGCGCTCTTCGTCCAGCGCCGCGCAGCCGATATGCACAAAGGCCCGGCCCTTGCGGGCACTGAGCGCGTGCAGGGCGCGCGCCACGCGGTCCTTGCCCACACCCGTATCGCCGCTGATCAGCGTATCGACCTCGGCCTCGGCCACGCGCACTACCACGCTTTTCAGATGGGTCATGACGGCGGAATCGCCCAGCAGGGGGTAGCGGCTGTCCTGATCGGCCAGTTGGGCGTGGGCCTGCCGCAGGCGGCGGTTTTCCAGCACCAGTTCGCGCGTCTGCACGGCGCGGCGCACGCTCTGGCGCAGATCGTCCTGGGCAAAGGGCTTCGACAGGAAGTCATAGGCCCCGTCCTTCAGCGCCTGCACGGCCATCGGCACGTCGCCGTGCCCGGTCATCAGGATCACCGGCAGGTCGGGGTCGAGGGCGCGGGTACGGGCAAAGACCTCAAGGCCGTCCATGACCGGCATCCGCACATCGGTGATCACCACGCCGGGGAAGGTCGCATCAAGGACCTTCAGCGCCTCGGCCCCGCTGGCAAAGGCCTGCACGCTAAAGCCGTCGAGGCGCAGGGCCTGACTTTGCGCCGCCAGCAGGTCGGCATCGTCGTCAATCAGGATCAGGGGCGCTGTCACAGGGTTCATGTGCGGGGTCATGAGGCTTTACGCAGGGTCAGAATGAAGGTGGCACCGGTCTCAGAGGTTTCGGCGCTGAGCGCTCCCCCAAAATCGCGCAGAATGTCGTGAGCGATGACGAGGCCGAGACCCAGCCCCTTGGGTTTGGTGGTGACGAAGGGGGTGAAAAGCTGCGCCTGCACCTGCGGCGGCAGGCCCGGCCCGTTATCGGCGACGCGCAGGCGCACCTGATCGCCGTCGGCGCTGAGGCTGAGGCGCACCTGCGCATCGGGCACGCCTTCCAGCGCCTCAAAGGCGTTTTGCAGCAGATTGACCAGCACCTGCTCCAGTCGCACGCGGCTGGCCATGACGCGCAATTGCGGGTCGATGGGGTCGCAACGGAGGCTGACGCGGTGGTCGCGCAGGCGGCTTTCGTTGAGCAGGATGGACGAGTCCACCGCCTCTTTCAGCGGCACGGGCTCGACCTCGCTGGAGGCCTTGCGCGAAAAGGTGCGCAATTCACCGGTGATGTGGCCGAGGCGGTCGCACATGCGGATAATGGCGCTGAGGTTTTCGGCAATGATCGCCTTCGCCCCGCGCGCTGACGGTTTCTGGCTGGCGGCGGTTTCGGCCAGGACACGGATGGTGGCGACCGGCTGATTGATTTCGTGGGCCACGCCGGCGGTGATCTGCCCCAGACTGGCCAGCTTGTTGGCCTGCACCAGATCGGCCTGAAGGCGACTGAGGCGACGCTGGGCGTTGCGGCGTTCGCGGATCTCCTTTGACAGGCGGTCATTGGTGGCGCTCAGGGCCTCGGTGCGGGTGGCGACATCGCGCTCCAGCCGCTCGCGGTATTCGGCTTCATGCGCCGCTGACAGCCGCCTCTGCCGCAGCCGTCGCCATTGCCAGGCGCTCAGCGTCCCCAGCAGGCCAAAGGCCAGAGCGGCGGTCAGGGTGGCGGCGATAGCCGTATCGCGCGCCGCCTGATCGCTGCTGATCACGTGCAGCTTCCAGCCAACACCGGGCAGGTCGATTACCGTGTCGATCTGGCGCGCCGTCAGGGCGGGGAGGGGTTTGAAGCGTCGCTCCGGGTGCGCCGTCAGAAAGACCTCACCCTTGGGGCCCGTGACATAGGTGTCTTCGCCCAGCCCACCCCAGGAGGCCTCGATCGGGTCGAACTCCATCTTCACCACCACCACGCCCAGCCGGTGTCCAGAGGCAGTGACGGCGCGGGCGAAAAACAGGCCGGGCTTGCGGCTGACCGTGCCCAGCGCGAACTGCGTTGCCGTGCCGTTCGTCATGGCTTCGCGGAAATAGGGCCGGAAGCTGTAATTGCTGCCGACGAAGGAGACGGGCAGGGCCCAGTTGCTGGCCGACACCGTCTGGCCGGAAGCCTGAATGATATAGATGACCGAACTGCGCGTCTGGGTGCGCAGTCGATCCAGCTTTTT
>NZ_JAIWNX010000290.1 GCF_020217185.1 Asticcacaulis sp. | reverse complement strand
GGAGACACCGCTATAGAGCGCTGGCCGATTGCCCAGCAGCGCGGCGGTCACGTCGCTGTCGTCGCTGAGGACCAGCGCCACCGTCGCCTGCCGCTCCATCTCGCTTTGCAGGACGGCGGCGCGCAGCCGCGCCCGCGTTTCGACGTCCTCAGAGACGATGCGCAGGGCCCCGGTATAGCTCAGGCTATAGACGCCCCACAGGGCCAGCCCCAGACCGACCACGCAGGCAAGGCCGGCGAGGATCAGCAGAGGCCGTCGAATCTTGCGCGGTACAAGGAACATGTGGCCATCATAAACCTTTGTGAAATTTCGCACAATGTCTGGATTATGTGTGCGAAATTTCACACAAAATGTAGGGCTGTCTTTAATATAAATTTCTATATTTCAATGATTTAATGAAAATTGGCCGAATTGTGGGCACAGGGGTGGTGCCGGATTATGGTGAGTTAACAAAAACCACCAAAGGGTCGAGGAACACCCATGCAGATGCATATCCCTACGGACACGCTGACCGCGGCCGCCCCGCGCAAGCGCCCCTTCTATGCCCATCTCTATTTTCAGGTGCTGGTTGCCATTGCTCTGGGCGCGGCCATCGGGCACTTTTACCCGCAGACCGGCGAGGCGCTGAAACCGCTGGGTGACGGCTTTATCAAGCTGGTCAAGATGATCATTTCGCCAGTCATCTTCCTGACTATCGTCACGGGTATTGCCGGCATGGGCTCGCTGAAAGGCGTCGGCTCGGTCACGGGCAAGGCCTTTGCCTACTTCCTGACCTTTTCGACCCTGGCCCTGATCGTCGGCCTGATCGTCGCCAATGTGGTGCAGCCCGGTCACGGCATGAATATCGACCCGGCGACGCTGCACAATGCCAAGGTAGATGAATACGCCGCCAAGGCGCACGAAACGACCCTGATCGGCTTCGTGATGGACATTATTCCGACGACCTTCACTTCGGCCTTTGTCGAAGGCAACATCCTTCAGGTGCTGTTTATCGCCATCCTGTTCGGCATTTCGCTGATCTTTGTGGGTGAGCGCGCGAAGCCGCTGGTCAACCTGCTGGAAACCGTCAGCCACGCCATTTTCAAGATGGTGTCGATCCTGATGAAGGCCGCGCCCATCGGGGCTTTCGGTGCCTTCGCCTTCACCATCGGCAAGTACGGCATCGCCTCCATCGTCAATCTGGCGGCGCTGGTCGGCACCTTCTACGCCACCTCGGCCCTGTTCGTGATCGTCATTCTGGGCGCTGTCTGTGCCGCCAACGGCTTCTCGATCTTCAAGCTGATCGGCTATCTGAAGGCGGAGCTTCTTCTGGTGCTCGGCACCTCGTCCTCGGAATCGGCCCTGCCGAGCCTGATGGAAAAGATGGAGGCCGCGGGCTGCAAGCGTTCGGTCGTGGGCCTTGTCGTGCCGACCGGCTATTCGTTCAACCTCGATGGCACCAATATCTACATGACGCTGGCCGCCCTGTTTATCGCTCAGGCCACCAACACCCACCTGTCGCTTGAGCAACAACTGCTGTTGCTGTCGGTCGCCATGCTGTCGTCCAAGGGCGCAGCCGGGGTGACGGGCGCGGGCTTCATCACCCTGGCCGCCACCTTGTCGGTGGTGCCGACCGTGCCGCTTGCCGGTATGGCCATCATTCTGGGCGTTGACCGCTTCATGTCGGAATGCCGCTCGATCACCAACTTCATCGGCAATGCGGTCGCCACCGTCGTCGTCAGCCGCTGGGAAAAGTCGATCGACATGGACACCTTCCGCGCCGCCATGAATGGCAAGCCCATGATCGAGGCCGAACCGGTGATGGCCATCCACGGCGCTCCGGCAGGTCTGCAACTGGGCGAGAAGAGCGCGGACTAATCTTTTAAGGATGGAACCTTCCGGCCGTAGCCCGGTCGTGTCCCCCCTAACGGTTCCATCCTCACTGACCCGTGCCGGTGTATCGGTTCGAGCCCCCGGCACGGGTTCCTTTTAATCCCTTCTTTTGAGATGAATGCGAGACTGCGCTGCGGTTTCGCCAACGGAGACCCTAATGTCTGCGAACAGCTTCCTTTTGCCCGCCGCCCTGCTTTTTGTCTTGCCAACGGTCGCTCAGGCCGAAACGGTCAAATATTCGGCGGAAATCAAAGCCCTCAGCGACGGTATCTATCGCAGCGTCAGCCAGACAGAAGGCCGCCCCCAGTATACCGTCGGCGGGCAGGCCGCCTATGGCAAGGTGTTTGGCGGCTTCCTGTACAAGTCGATGCGTGACCGCACGACCGGCGTCGATAACCAGACCCAGCTTCTGATCGGGTACAAGTCGAAGTGGCTGGGCAATGACGTCACGTCGCGCGCAATCTTCAAGCAGTATAACAGCACCAAAATCGGCATTGATAACGAGTTTACGGAGTATGAGATCAATGCCGCGCGCAAGCTGAACGCGCGCCTGACGGCCAAGCTCAATCTGGCCTATTCGCCGGACAACTATGGCAAGGCAAAGCAGGCCACCTTCAGCGAATGGGGGCTGGACTACAAGGTGACGCCGAAACTGACGCTTCAGGCGGCCAACGGCTTCCGCCACAATCAGGACAGTGTGGATTACACCAGCTATCTGGCCGGGGTGAGCTATGCGGTGACGCCGAAGTTTCTGGTCAGCCTGACCTATACTACGACGGATAAGGGCGATCTGGGGGCCAAGTACGGCGAGTCCACCTTCGTCACCCTGTCGAAGAAGTTCTAGATTTTAGAAAGACTAAACGCGAAACGGGCGCCGCCCAGGGCGTCCGGATCGCCGGGACTGAGCGGCAACAGGCTGAGGTCCGAGCCGTGGCCCTGTACGATCTGGCGGGCCAGACTGAGGCCCACCCCGGTGCCGGTGGCCTTGGTAGTGAAGAAGGGCATGAAGACCTGACGGCCATGTTCGGCCGGGATGCCGGGACCGGAATCCTCGATCACCAGGGTCAGCCTGCTGTCCCCGGTGGTGGCGTGCAGGCGCACCCTGGGGTCGCCGCCCTTTTCCAGCGCCGCCTGCGCCGCATTGTTGAGCAGGTTCCCGGCGCACAGCCACATCTGATCCTCGTCCATGCGGATCAGGGCGTCTTCGGCGGGCACCTCCCACAAAAGGCTGACCCCCTTGTCGCTCCATTGGGCGGTGAAGCTTTCGTGCAGCACATCCAGCCATTCGGACAGGCGCACCGGTTGCAGGCTGGGCGGCGGCAGGCGGGTCAGGGCGCGATAGGCATTGATAAAGTCGTGCAGGCCTTCGGTGCGCGCCACCACCCGCTCCAGCGCCTTGATGGCCAGTTCGCGCGAGTGCGGCGTGTCGTCATGCAGCAGGTCGAGCGCGCTTTTGCTCATCGACGCGACGGGCGTCAGGGCATTCATCAGTTCGTGGTTCAGCACCCGCAGCAGATCGCGCAGCGCCGTGGCTTCGGCGGCGCGCACATCGGCGGAAATATCGGTCAGGATGGCCAGTTGCGAGGTGCGCTCATCCTCAATCAGCTCATTGTGCTGAACGGCGAAGGTGCGGCCTTCCCAGACGATCTGCTGTCCCGGCGCAAACAGGTCGCCACCCTCACCGACAAGCGTGCGGCGCACCGCCAGAGGCAGGGCGTAGGCGACGCCGAACAGTTGCCGTGCGGCGCGATTGACGGCGATGATCTGCCCGTCATCGGTTTGCAGCAAAAGCGGCGAGGGGGCCTGATCGAGCAGCATCTGAAGCCTGCGCCGTCCCAGCTCCGCTGTAAAGATCGGCGCGGGGCTTAGCCGGGCGCGCAGGCGTTCGCGTGCCAGATGGAAGGCCGGGCTGTTGACGCCCGCCACGGCCAGACCGACGGCGGCCAGTCCGCAAACCAGCGCCGTGGCGTAATAGCCCTGACTGAGGGCCAGCCACAGCCCGACCCCCAGGGCGAAGACGCCCACCTGCGCGACAATGCTGAGCCAGATGCGATGAGACCCCATGCGTCACAGACCGTGCTTTTCCATGCGCCGGTACAGCGCCGCCCGCGTCAGGCCAAGGTCTCTGGCGGCGTGCGAGATATTGAACTGATGCCGGCTGAGCGCCGCCTTGATCAGCTCACGCTCGGAGCGCTCCAGATTAAGGTCCTGCGGCGGCAGGTCGGCGGGGATGCGCGGCGGCGTCTCAATGGCGGCACGCAGGGCGGCGACCAGCCGCTCATTGTTCCACGGCTTGACCACGAAATCCTGCGCCCCCAGCCGCATGGCCTGAATGGCAATGCTCATGCCCGAATGGCCGGTGACGACGACCACCGGCAGGTGCGGGGTCTTTGCCAGTTGTTCCTGCAAAAAGGCCAGACCCGCTTCGCCTGACGTATCGCCGCGCCGGTAATTGAGATCAAGCAGAAGCACATCCGGTGTCTCAGACTCAAGCAAAGCGCGCGCCTCATCCGGCGACTGCGCCGTGCGCAGGGTGAAGCCCTGCCGTGTCAGGACCAGCTCGGCCGCCGCCAGAATATCGGGGTCGTCATCAAGAAAGACGGCGCGCGTCAGAGGGGGTGTTTCGGCTTCGGAAGGCATGTTCGGATTCGGACACCTGCGGGGTGATTTCAATCCTGATTTGAGGGCAAAAATCGACAAAAAGCAAGCAAAATGAATTATTTATATGAATTGAAAACTCTGTGTTAGCGTTTTAACATGCCCGATAACGTCCTCTCATCCCCCACCAACATGGACCGCAAGCGCGCCAGGCCGTGGTATCGCCGCCGTCCGTTTCAGATCACCGCCGCCGCCGTCGTCATCGCCACGGCGGGCCTCGCCTTTTACCTGACCCTGCCCAGGTCGGGCACGGTAACGGTCGAGGCGCGTACCCTCGAAACCGGTGAGGTGGTGCGCGCCCCTTATCAGGACTATGTGCCGCTGCGCGCCGAAGCCGTGCCGCTCGATACGGTCTATATCACGGCGGCGACCGCCGGTCGCGTACAGGCCGTGGCGGTCAGCGACGGTGACCGTGTGACCAAGGGGCAGGCGCTGGTCTATCTGGTCAATCCGGCCCTGACGCTGGATGTGTCGGGGCGTGAGGCCGATATTTCGGCGCGTCTGGCCGACAATGCCAATCAGTTGATGGCGCTCAAAACCGCGCAGGAAAACCGCGAACAGGCGCTGGCCGATGCCGCCTACGCCCTCAGCCGCGCCGAACAGGAATATCAGAAGCGCCAGACCCTGCTCGATAAGGGCTTTATCAACGCGGCGGCGGTCAAGCCCTATGCCGATGAGGTGGCCTATCAGCGTCAGCGCGTGGCGGCGCTGAAGACCGCCCAGACGCCCGACGCGCAATTCTATGCCGGTCAGCGTCGTCAGGTGCAGGACAATGCGCAGGACCTGCGCCGTAATCTGGGTGAGGTGCGTCGCGGCCTCGACGCCCTGACCATCGCGGCCCCCGCCGCGGGCCGCCTGACCGCCTTCAGCCTCAAACCGGGGCAGGCGGTGAAGGAGGGCGACGCGGTGGCGCAGGTCGATTCCGAAGGCAGCTACAAGCTGCGCGCCGAGGTCGATGAATTCTACCTGCAACGCCTGTCCGAAGGGCAGAAGGCCGAGGCCAGCCTGCACGGTCAGACGGTCAGTGTTGCCGTCTCCAAGGTCTTTCCGCAGGTGACCAATGGCCGCGTGGTGGCCGAATTGCAGTTTGTCACGCCGCCGCCCGCCGATCTCAAACGCGGCGAAACGGTCGATATCCGCCTGAGACTGGGTCAGACGACGCCGGCCATTCTGGCCCCGTCGGGAAGCTGGCTGACGGAATCGGGCGGGGCGTGGGTGTTTGTGCTCAACGCGAAGGGCGATCAGGCCAGCCGCCGCGCCGTCACGGTGGGCCGCCGCAACCCCGAACAGGTTGAAATCCTCAGCGGCCTCAAACCCGGCGAACGCATCGTCACGGCCGGGGTCTCCAACCTGCGCAATGCGCAATATCTCCACATCAAGTCGGACTCGAATTCATGATTGAGCTTCAAAACGTCTCCCGCCTGTACCGGTCCGATGAGATCGAAACCACGGCCCTGCACAATATCAATCTGACCATCAGGCAGGGTGAATTCGTCGCCATTATGGGGCCGTCGGGCTGCGGAAAATCGACCCTGCTCAACACGCTGGGCACCATCGACCGCCCGACCTCCGGGGCCTATCTGTTCAACGGGGTTGATCTGGCGCGCTTAAGTGAAGCGAAGCTGGCGCAGCACCGCGCCCGCCATCTCGGCTTCATCTTTCAGAGCTTCAATCTGGTCGATGACCTGACCATCTATGAGAATATCGAGCTGGGCCTGCTCTATCGTCAGGGGCAGAAGGGGTCGCGCCGTCAGGCCATTGAAACGGCCATGGACCGTGTGGGCATCGCCCATCGGGCGCGCCACTTCCCGCATCAGTTGTCGGGCGGTCAGCAGCAGCGCGCCGCTATTGCGCGTGCCATTGTCGGCAATCCCGACCTGATCCTGGCCGACGAACCGACGGGCAATCTCGATACCGAAAACGGCGCGCAGGTCATGGATATCCTTAAAGGTTTGAACGCCTCCGGGGCGACCATCATCATGGTCACCCACTCGCCCAGCCACGCCGATCAGGCCAGCCGCCGCGTCGATATACTCGACGGGCAACTGGTGGCCTCCGTCGCCCAGATGTTGTGAGGCCTGATATGTTACGCTCCATTTTCATCGCCTTCTGGCGCTCCTTCACCCGACATCCGCTGTATGGCGGCCTCAACCTTCTGGGCCTCAGCCTCGGCATCGCCGTCTTTATCGCGCTCAGCCTGCTGGTGCGCTTTGAAACCGGTTATGAGAGCTGGAGCCCCGAACGCGCCAAAATCTACACCGTCGGCACCCGCTACTTCTTCCCCGGCATGACTGATGAGGTGCGCATCGGCGCCATGGGCGGCCTGACCGAAGAACTGAAGGCCAGCTATCCGCAACTGGTCACCGTGCGCGACTGGTCGAACCCGGTCACGGTGCACAAGGGGTCGGAGGTCTATGCCGAGCAGATCGAGCTGGTCGATCCGGAGTTTTTCACCTTTTTCGGCGTGCCCATGCGCGAAGGCGACGCGGCCAGCGCGCTGAATGATCCGGGTAGCGTGGTCATCAGCGAGGAAAAGGCGCGCAAATATTTCGGCACGGCGGACGCGGTGGGCAAGACCCTGACGCTCAGCGATGCCGAAGGGCGCAAACCCTATGTGGTCAGCGCCGTTATGCGCGACCTGCCCAAAAATGCCGATCTGAAGCTGGGCCTGATGCGGCGCATCACGCCGCAGCGCACGGCGATGGAGCCCGACACCTGGCATCACTGGGGCTCGGTGCAGCTTATGGCCTTCCTCAAATTCAATGATCCGGCTGAGGCGCGCGCCTTACAGGCCCAGATGGACGCCTTTACCGACCGTCAGGTGGGCGACAGCTTCGGCCCCGGCACAAAGGGCAGCAGCCTGATGAAGCTGGTGCTGGTGCCGCTGGCCGATATGCACCTGATCGACCCCAAACAGAAGGCGGCTATCGTCACGCTGGGTCTGGTCGGCGTGGTGGCGCTGGGGCTGGCCCTGATCAACTACGTCAATCTGGCCACGGCGCGGGCCGGCCTGCGGGCGCGTGAAGTGGCGGTGCGCAAGACACTGGGGGCGCGTCCTTCGGCTTTGCGTCTGCAATTTCTGGGGGAGGCCCTGCTGACCCTGCTGGTGGCCTTTATCGTCGGTCTGTCTCTGGTCGAACTGACCCTGCCGCTGATCAATGCCGCCGGGGGCCTGTCTCTGGCGCTCGATTACATGAAAGACGGAGTGTGGCTGGCCGGGCTTTTGGGGGTGGTGGTGCTGGCCGGTCTGGTCGCGGCGCTCTATCCGGCCTTTGCCCTGTCGGCCTTCAAACCGGCGCAGGTGCTGGCGTCGAGCCGCACGCCAGCGGGCGGGCGTCTGGGGATGCGTCTGCGTGAAGGCCTCGTTATCCTGCAATTCGCAGCGGTGGTGATGGCCTTTACCCTGATGCTCGGCTTCATCAAGCAGATCGAGCATATCCAGTCGGCGGACCTCGGCTTCAAACGCGACGGCCTGCTGCTGGTCAATTCGATCCGCGATGTCAATATCAATGCCGCACAGCGCGAAGGCTTTCAGGCCGCGGTGCGCGCCTTGTCGAACGTCACGGCGGTCACCCTTGCCAATGCCATTCCGGGCGATCAGAGTAATGTCAACAACTCCAATATTGTCCTGCCGGGACAGCGCGACAAGCTGACCGAATCGCCGACGGTCAACTGGTCCGTGGTCGGGCCGGGCTATTTCGAGCTGATCGGTATCAAGCTGCTGGCCGGGCGCTATTTTGATCCGCGTTTTGCCGAGGATCAGACCTGGGTGGGCAGTCATGCGGAGTCTGACCCCAAGCGGGTGACCAATATCATCGTCAGTCGTCTGGCGGTGCAGCGTCTGGGCTTCAAGACACCACAGGCCGCTGTGGGGCAGACGGCGCGCTTCGCCGATCATACGGTACGCATCGTCGGTGTGGTCGAAGACGCGCGCTTCTATCATCCGTCTGAGCCCATCCCGGCCAAGCTGTACATGTTCGATGCCCATGTCTCTTACAATCCGGTCGGCTTTGTCCGCTATGCCGGGGTCAGCGAAAGCGTGATGCGCGAACGTCTGCGCAAGGTGTGGCGTCAGATCGCGCCGGACGTGCCGTTTGAAGTCACCTCCGCCTATGAGAATCTCGACAAGTATTACAAGCCCGAACGCGACCGCTCCAACCTGTTCGGGGTCGGGGCCGGGGTAGCGGCGCTGATCGGCTGTATCGGGCTTTACGGCATGGCGGCGTTCAATACCTCGCGCCGGGCGCGTGAGATTGGTCTGCGCAAAGTGCTGGGGGCGTCGCGCGGTCAGGTGGTGCGGCTCCTGACGCTGCAATTCCTGCGGCCCGTGCTGATCGCCAGCGTCATCGCCTGGCCGCTCGCCTGGCTGGCTCTGGGGCAGTGGCTGTCGCAGTTCGATGACGCCATCGGCATCAGCCCGCTGTTCTTCCTTATCGCCACCGCGGCGGCTCTGGCCATCGCGCTGGGGACGGTGGGGGGGCTGGCGCTCAGCAGCGCTTCGACCGAACCGGGCAAGGCGCTGAGGCATCAGTAAGAAGAAAAGCCCGCTCCTCATCGGAACGGGCCTTTCTGTTTTTTACGCCTTCAAAATCTTCTCTTCGGGGACCTTTTCGAGCTTAGGCGTCAGGGTGTGGATGACGAAAATGGCGATCAGATAGGCCGAACCGGCGACGAAGAAGATCGGCTGGTACGATTTGAAGAACTCAAGGATATACCCATTAAAGGTGGTCATCAGCATACCGCCGATGGCACCTGCCATGCCGCCGATGCCGATAACCGAGGCCACGGCCTGTTTGGGGAAGAGGTCCGACGGCAGGGTCATCAGATTGGCCGACCACGCCTGGTGCGAGGCGGCGGCGAGGCCGATAATGGCCACGGCGGCCCACAGATTATCAACGAACTGCGCCGCGAAGATGGGCGTAACCAGAAGTGCGCAGACCAGCATGGTGGATTTGCGCGCCGCATTGGGCGTGCGCCCGGCTTTGATTTGCTTTGACGACGCCCAGCCCCCGAAAACCGAGCCGAAATCGGCGAGAATGTAGATGGCGATCAGCGGCGGGCCGAAGGTCTTCAGATCAAGGCCGTGGCGCTTGTTCAGGAAGTCGGGCAGCCAGAACAGATAGAGCCACCAGATGGGGTCGGTGAGGAACTTGCCCAGCGCATAGGCCCAGGTCTGACGGAAGGTCAGCAGCTTGAACCACGAGATCTTGGCCGTGGGGGCTGCGGTCTCAGTAGCGCTCGTGTCGTCGGACTGAATATGCGCCAGTTCGGCAGGCGACACCTTGGGGTGCTCCTGCGGGCGGCGGTACATGATCAGCCACGCCACCAGCCACAGGGCGGTGACGATGCCAATGGAGATAAAGGCCGCGCGCCAGCCAAAGGCCAGCGTAATGGCCGGGACGAGCAGGGGCGTGATGATCGGCCCCATGGCCGTGCCGGCGTTGAAGATGCCGACGGCCTGCGCGCGCTC
>NZ_JAIWNX010000320.1 GCF_020217185.1 Asticcacaulis sp. | reverse complement strand
CCACCACGGCGCTCAACCGCATCAGCAATGACTATGTGGTGACCGAAGGCGTTGACGCGCTTTACGTACAACTGCGCCACGCCGGTGAACGCCACAGCCTGATCTTTGGCGGCCGCTACGAGGATACGGCTACCGAAGTCAATGGCTATCGCGTCAATGGCAACACGGTCACGCCGCTGAATCGCAAGGGCACGTATGACAACTTCCTGCCCTCGGTGGTCTTCAGCTACACCATCCTGCCGAACCTCAAGTTCCGCACGGCCTATTTTGAGGCCATTGGTCGCGCCAACCCTTCCGATCTTGGCACCAATGAAAGTCTCAATGCGAGCAGCCTGACCCTGTCACGCGGCAATCCCGACCTGAAGCCGCGCAAGGCCAAAAACTACGATGCGGCGCTGGAAATCTACTTCCCCAACAAGGCGGGCATGATTTCGGTCGCGGCCTTTGCCAAAGACCTGAAGGATGAAATCTATTCGATAACGCTCGGCAAGACGATCATTGACGGGGCCGAATATACGGTGACCCAGCCGCAGAACGTGGCCAATTCCACCATTTCCGGTCTGGAATTCAGCGTGATCAAGAACAATTTCGATGTTCTGCCGGGTCTGTTGAGGAACTTCGGGGCATCGGCCAACTATACCCGCCTGCACGGCCGTGCCGATCTTCCCAACGGCGTGCGTACCGACCGTCTCAACCGTCAGCCGGCGCATCAGGCCAATGTCGCGCTCTTCTACGAAGACGGCCCGCTGAAGGCGCGCGTCTCCTATGCCTATACCGGGGAACGCTACACCTCCTTCTCAACGACGGACCCTTCGACCAACCGTTATGACAAGGCGTGGAAGCAGGTCGATTTTACCGCCCGCTATTCTCTGGGCCGCTATCAGATCATCGGCGAAATCCGTAACCTGACGGACCAGCATCGCGAAAACTACGATCAGTACGGGGTGCGTGACCTTAACTATTTCGGTCGCCAGTTCTGGCTGGGCGTCGCCTTCAAGCAATAGGCAGGCTGTGGACAGGCTTCGGCCTGTCCGCTTCTTTATTGTGAGTTCAAAATATGAAATCTGTTCTTGCGGCGCTTCTGCTGCTGTCTATCCCCGCGGCGGTTCAGGCCGAACCCCTGCCGCCGCTCAGCCTCGAAGCCCCCGCTAGGCCGCTGTTCGACGGCGTCCGTTATGAGAAGCGAGTGAGGGGCGGCAATGAGCCCATGGTGGCGCATATTGTGACGCTGGACCTGACGCGGGCGGGTTTGCACTTTGAGGTGACGCCGGGCGACCGCTCGAAAGGCATGGAACACGTCGCCCTGACGGCCAGCGAATATCAGCGCCGCTCCGGGGCGCAGATCGTGATCAATGCCAGCTACTTCCTGCCCTTTGCGGGCGGCAGCAAGGGGGCGGATGACTATTACCCCAAGAGCGGCGACCCGGTTAACGTCTCCGGTGCCGCCCTGTCGCATGGCCAGCCGGTGTCGCCGGTCGAAACCGATCTCGATATCCGCGTCAATTCAATCGTCTGTTTCAAGGCGGCGCAGGTGCTGATCCGCGAGGGTCAGGTCTGCCCGGCGGGGCAAACCGACGCCGTCGCTGCGGGGCCGCGCCTGCTCAGCGACCGGCACGCGCAGAGCTTTCTGGCCTTCGATAACAACTACGCCATGACCCGCGCTCCGCGCACCGCCATCGGTGTGTCGGCAGATGGTCGCACCGCCTGGCTGGTGGTGGTCGATGGTCGCCAGAAGGGCTATAGCGAAGGGGCGACCCTCACAGAACTGACGGACCTGTTTGTGGCGCTCGGCGCGGCGGACGCCATCAATCTGGATGGCGGCGGCTCCTCGACGCTTGTCAGAGAAGGGACCAACCACATGCCGGACGTGCTGAACCGCCCCATCCATACGGGCGTACCGGGGCGCGAGCGTCCGGTCGCCAATCACATCGCCGTCTATGCCCTGCCGTTGAAATGAGGCCTGATATGCGCGCTATCGCCCTTGCCGCCCTGCTGACCCTGACGGTATCGCCCGTGGCCGCTCAATCGAGCGGCTTCCCGAAGCTGGAAGAGTGGACGCCGCCGGTGGTGCAGACCGGGACGGCCAGGCTGATCCGCGAATATCCTGCCCCGGAAGCCCGTCAGGGCGTGGCGGTCGATGGCCGCTACGTCTATGCGGTGGTCAATTCGATCATCGGCAAGTATGACAAGCAGAGCGGGACGCTGGTCGCCCGCTGGACCAGCCCGCGCAACGGGCCGATCCGCCACATCAATTCGTGCTACGCGGCCCATAACGAACTGTGGTGCGCCAATTCCAACTTTCCCGAAGTACCGATGGGGTCTTCGGTCGAAGTGTTCGACGCCCGCACCATGACCCATAAACGCAGCCACAGTCTGGGGCTGCTGGACGAAGGCTCTCTGACCTTTTTCGAGCCCTATCGGGGCGGCTATATGGCGGGCTTTGCCCATTATGACGAGAAGGGCGGCACGGGGTTCAAGAGCAGCCGCTACAGCGCCATTGTCACCTATGACGCGCAGTGGCGACGCACGGGCGGCTGGCTGATCCCTGACGCGGTTCAGGCACGCATGGCTCCCCATGCGGCCTCCGGTGGCGGTATCGGCCCGGACGGCCTGCTCTATCTGCTGGGGCACGACCGCACCGAGCTTTATGTGCTGGCCAAGCCGCGTCTGGGGCCGGTTCTGATCCATCTGGCGACCATCGACATCGCCGCAGAGGGCCAGGCCTTTGTCTGGGACAAGACGGTCAAGAGCCGCCGTTTATATGCGATCAGCCGCCCCAAGGGCGTCATCCGGGCCTTTGAGATTCCCGAGGTTCGCCTGGATCACCCGGACGCCCGCCGGTTTTAGGGTTGGCGTCTGGATTGATTACGTAATCCGCCACCTTGGCTGGCGCCGCAATGGTGGCTGAACGGAATGACTCCAGTAGAAATCATTCCGGTTTAATGCGCACGCCGAAAGGTGTGCAGGGTAGCGTAAGATAATAGGGGACGATCCAAGCTGAGCGCCCCCCACTTTAACGCTTTCGGTTACATCAAAAGGCGCGTCTTCAGGGCAGCCACGTCGGCGGCGCTGAGGCCCAAATCTTCACGTACATAGCGCTCCCAGCCGCCTTCACGGGCTTCAATGGCGGCAAACGCGGCGTCGAGATAGCGCGCATCGACCCCCATCAGGGCCTGAACCACGTCCGGCGGCAGGCGGCGGAAGGCCGCCATCATCGGGTCTTCCTTTTCACCGGCCTTGGGCATGTCCGGGGTGTAGTAGCGGTTGGACAGCAGATAGTCTTCGGTCACCGTGCCGCGCGGCACGCCCAGGATCGTCAGGATGAGGGCCGTGGCAACACCGGTGCGGTCCTTGCCCGCCGAGCAGTTATAGACCAGCGGGGTTTCACCGTCGAGGATCAGGCGCATCAGGCGCTTATACTGGCCCGCAAACTTGAACGGCGCATCGGCGTAGAAGCCCGCCATCATGGCGCGGGTCTCTTCGGCGGTGACATTGCCCTTCTGGAAAAAGGCCATGAAGGGCGTCATGTCCATGTCATAGTCCTGCGAATAGACCGCGACCTTCATCTCGGCGGGCCACACGGCCGGGGCGCTGGCGCGTTCCTGTGTGGCGCGGAAATCGACATTGGTCTTGATGCCCAGTGCCTTTAACTGCGCAAAGCCGGCCGGAGTGATGCGGTTCATGGCGGCCGAGCGGTACAGGATGCCCCACTTCACTTCACGGCCGTCGGCGGTCTTGTAGCCGCCGATATCGCGGAAATTGTTGCTGCCTTCGACAGGGATCAGGCGACTTGGGGTGGCCACGGCGGCGGTGGTCTCGGCGTAGGCCACCGGGGCCATCGGCGCAGTGGTGAGAGCCACCAGCGCCATCAAGGGGAAAAGCTTTTTCATTTTATGTTCTTTGTCCTTAGATTTAGTAGTTAAAGCGCAGGCCGGCCATGAAACGGCGGCCGATCTGCTCGACTTCGGACGGGTGGCTCTCATCGCCTTCAAAGGCGATATAGGTCTCGTCGGTCAGGTTGGAGGCGTCGGCGAACAGGGTGAGGTTCTTGTTGAGGGCATAGCGCAGGCTTAGGTCGAGATTGCCATAGGCCTTGCGGTATTCGTCGCCGCCCGATCCGAGGCCCAGACCGCCCAGAGTGTCGGCCCAGTCGTCGCGCCACTGGTAAGACAGACGCGCCGAAACGCCGTACTTTTCGTAGGAGACCGAGGTGTTGACGATGGTCTTCGACGTGCCGGGGAAGGGCGCGCCCTTACGTGCCGGTGTGTCGAATTCGCCGTCCAGCAGGGCCAGGTTGCCGCTGAAGCCCAGCCCATCGAAGGGTGAGGGCAGGGTTTGGAAGGTCTGCTGATAGTTCAGTTCCAGACCATAGAGTTTACCGTTGCTGCCGTTCAGGGTCGAGGTGAAGTCGTAGCCCGTACGGTCCACGCCGTTCGCGTCATAGCGATCGTCGGTGATCCGGGTTTTGGAGTCGTAGAGGACATTATCCACCTTGCGGTAGAAGACGCCAGCCGACACCACGCTGTCGCTGGACAGGTAATATTCCAGGGAGGCGTCGCCGCCCCAGGTGTATTCCGGTTTCAGATACGGGTTGCCGCCTGAAATCGTACCCGGCGTCGAAGTGTCATTGATCGACGCGCCGGTGCGGATGGCCCCGAAGGACGGGCGCGCGATGCCGCGCTGGATCGCGCCACGCACGACCAGCTTTTCCGACAGGTCGAACTTGGCGTTCACGCTGGGGAAGACGTCCGTATAGTTATTATCAACCACCAGCGGCGTGACGCTCGTCCCCGACTTGGTAAAGCCGGCGATGCGCTGCTTCATGTGCTCGACACGGGCGCCAAAGACGACCTGACCGCCGGCCCAGCTATACTTGCCCATGCCATAGACCGCACCAAGGTTTTCGGTGATGTCATACAGGCTGGTCGGGTCGATAATGGTGGCCGGATTATACAGCCCGGCGGCGGCCAGCTTGGCCAGTGAGGCCTCAAAATCCGTGCGCAGCTTCTTGTTGTCGAGGTAGTTCAGAGTGATGCCGAGCGGGAAGCCCGTGTCCCAGGCCTTACCCGTTACATAGTTGGCGGCCTTGAGATCGCTCTGACCGATACGAGGCAAAAGGGCGGTGAGCAGCACGGTGGGCTGATTCATCGTATTGCCTTCGATCTCGCGGTGATCGTGCTGATAGCCGCCCTTGAAGGTCCAGTTGTCCATCTCGCGCGTCAGATCACTCTTGAAGGTCCAGCTATCAGCCTTGATGTTCGAGATGATCGGCAGACCGATATTGAAGTCGAAGGCGCCCTGATCCAGCGTCTTGATTGCTTCACCGCGGGCATAGGTGCCGGCGGTCGGGCCCGAAACGGTCTTGTACAGGCTGACCGTCGGGAAGTTGGGGTCATCGACGCGGTAGCTGAGCGAGGCGCGCAGCAGGGGGTTCAGCATCTGGTTCTGCAGCAGCAGCGGCAGATAGGTGTCGTTCGTCATCTTGGTGACGTTGGCGCGCCAGCTCAGGTTCCAGCCCTCATTGAAGCTGTGATCACCGCCCAAGGTCGTCAGTTCGTTCTTCGTGCGGTATTCGCCGAATTCGGTGGTCGAGCGCACAGGCACGCCAACCAGATCGCCACCCGTGGCCGTACGCGTGCCCAACAGGGCGCTCGACAGTTGGAAGGTGTAGTGGTTGCGTTCTTCGTCGTCCTTGAATTCCGACGATACCCATTTCAGGAACAGCTCGTGCCCTTCGGCCGGACGCCACTCAAAGCCCAGAGACGCGCCGTTGTTTTCGCGAACCAGCAGGTAGTTGCGGGCGTCGAAAGTGGCTATGCCTTTGCTGTCATAGGAGAATTCACGGTTGTCGGTCACCTGTTCGCGGCGATAATGCGACACGGCGGCCATCACACCGAAGGTGCCGTTCGACCAGGTGCCGCGCAGCGAGCCCTGGCGTTGCTCGCCACCGCCCAGCTCCATCTGACCGAGGCCGGCTTCGCCCTGAACGTCGAAGCCCTTGCGATTGAATGGCGAATAGGTGCGCAGGTCGATTTGCGCGACCACAGCCTCGGCAGGCAGGTCGGGCGTCAGCGATTTGTTGACGGCCAGCGATTGCAGGATGACGGCCGGAACCGCATCGAAACGGAAGGCCCGACCCGAACCGCCTTCGTCCACCCCGATCACCGGCACGCCGTCAAACGATACGCTGGTCCAGCGGTTGGGCGCGCCGCGCACCTGAATGTAGCGCTCCTGACCCTGGTCTCGCTGAACGGCGACGGCGGGCAGGCGCGACAGGGCCGCAGCGGAGTTCTGGTCCGGAAAGCGGCCGACCGTATCCGAAGCGATGACGCTGACCAGATTGTCGGCATTGCGCTGTTCGCGCAGGGCGGCAGCCTGAGAGTCACGCAGAGGCGCAAATACCACCACTTCGGTCACCCCGTCTTCGGTCGGTGCCGGGGCTGTATCAGACGCGGACTGATCCTCTGCACGGGCGTGCGCGCTGAGACCGACGCCCAGCGCCAGGGTGGACAAACCCGCCAGAGCGGCGGCACGGATGCGGTTTGGAGAAGAAGTGAACATGACTGGCCCCGGTTTAAATCGTCGATAGCGGGTCAGTTAGAACGTTTGTATGTAAAAATTTGAACGTTTATATGAAGCATTTGCAACGCCCGTATCCACACACGTATTTCATAAAACGACTGTGGCTTTTGGGCTGCGAAACGGTCTATAGACGACACGTATTGGCGTAGGATTGGCGTTAGAATGACAATTCAGGGTTTGAGGCGGGTTTTGAAGCCGGCCTCCGAAGGCAAAGGTAGTGGGGTAAGCGGTTCCTTGCGCGGTTTAGAGTCGGGTGCATCGCAGGGCTCGGCGGCTGAACGGCTGTTACAGGCCGTGGGGGGGATGTGGCGCAGCCACGGTCGCGCGCAGATGAGTGCGCGTCTCGTCGGGCAGAGGGCGGGCGTGCAAGCCTCTCAGATCAATTACTATTTTGGTGGGTTTGAACAGATGTTATGTTCAGCCCAGGCGCAAGCCATCGAAGCCGCCAGCCAGTGGTGCGAGGCCCGTCTGATGGATTTAACGCCACTGGACCTGTCCGTCGCGCAGGGAGAGTCCTTCGCACACATCCTGGCCGGATTGATCGAGGCGTGGTGCACGGAGGCGGCGGATCTGGCCTTTGCGTGGACCGAATGCCTGCTGCTGGCCGGGCGGGACCCTGGTTACGCCGATGCCGCGCGGCAGTGGCAGGCGCTGTGGACACGGTTCTTCGATGCGTTGTGCGCCCGCGCCGGCCTTTCGGCTCACAGCGCGCTGATGCGGCACTTTTTTTACGGCGAGGCCTTCATGCACCGCCTGATCTGGCGACCGGCGCTGGATCGGGCCGTACTGGCGGAAAGCTGCGTGAGCTGGCTACGCCTGTTGCTGAGCGGGGAGGCCGGGACCACGCCTCTGCGCGCCTGTGTACAGACCGAAGTTTGTCGCTATGCACCGGCCGTTCTGGTGGTGGGGTCCGTGCAGGCCCAGATTGCCGAAGCGGCAGCCGATCTGGTCGAGCGTGAAGGGGCGGCGGCGGTGACGCATCGCGCAGCCGCGGCAGCGGCGGGTCTGACCCTGGGGGCGACGACCTATCACTTCTCTTCCAGCGATGCGCTTCTGGGGGCAGCGTGGGCGGCCATCTATGCTCGCCTGACCCGTCCGGATGCCAACGATACGGCGCCACCCTCCGCAGAAGAAACGGTAAGGCGCGCCAACTTCATGGCGGTGATGACGCATTTCTTCGATAATCCGCAGCCGCAGAACCACATGCGCGGTATGGAGGAACTGGTATCGCAGGCGGCGCGCGACCCGAACCTGTCCGGCGTAGGGGCGATGATCCGCTATACACGCGGTCAGACCACCTACCTGACACTCAGGCGTCTGCCGCGCGAGGGTGCGGCGGCAGACAGGCAGACGGCCGCCTTGGTCTCAACCTGGTTGCAGGGTCTGGGGCGTGATTTGCGTGGCATGACCTCTGCTGAGCGCGCGCAGGCGGTTCACCAGCACTTGTCTATGGTGCTCGATATACTGAAAGTATCCGCATAGGCATCGGGACGTGTCTCGGCGCCTTCGACGAGTGGGCGCTCCGTCATCCGCCTTTTTGGCCCTGATCGTACTTTGACGCACCGAACTCAGGCCCAGGCGCTTCATCAGGCACAGCCTCGCCGTCTATTCGGGAATTGTTACCGACGGTCTGTGCCCGGTTAGTGATTTCTGCCGCAAAGACCTTGAGCATGTCCCCTGGACCGGCGGGCATCGCCGCGACTTCTGCAAGCGCGGCTGGTAATTCGGCCAGCGCCTATTTTGCGATACCCCAAATGGCGCACACAGACTCCGTGATCCGTTCGGCAAGGCCCCACGATATGTGGTCAGTATGAGCGGCGAAATCTACCCGTCTAATACCCTAGCCGAAGATGCCGACTGCATCCCAGAGGCTGAAGAAAAGAGCATTCCTTGCTCTATCAGTGACATGAGCCATTCTCGAATGCAGTACCAAGGGTCTTTTTCAATGACCCTTAATACAAACGCGCTTATCTCAAAACCCCATTAGATTTCGGGCCTTTCAGCCAAAAAGCAAGATATGGGGGGCGCCATGCCTCCAGGCATGGCCTCCGAATGCGTACGAGGGACGGCGAGCGACGGTGGGGTGTCGTGCTTCATTCCGCGGGGAAGGGTCCGGGAGGACAGCCATCAGCCTTGCAGGGCAGCGTGTCGTCCCACCAGATGAGCCGCACCACCCAATCGCCGGGTTCAATGCGAGGATCGGTCGCCAGGGAAAGAACCTGTCCCGCACGGGGGGCATTGATCGTCGCCACTGTGTCACCGAAGGGGTTGTGCACGGTGAACAGAGGCTGTCCGGCCGTGACCGTATCACCCAGCTTCACCCTGAGGCGGGCCCAGCCGCCTTTCGGCGATTTGACATTGCCAATTGCGTTGCCGACAAACGGCTTGCCCGGTCCTTCGGCCTTACCCGCCAGCATACCGCGTGTGATCATCAGATTGCGCAGGCCCGACAGGGTGCGCGCGATCATCGGCTCGTCAAAGGTTTCGGGCGCGCCCAGTTCGTAGGTCACGGCAGGTACGCCAATGGCGTTCAGCATGTTCTCGACAGCCCCATCGACGCCGGGGTCCATATTGATGACATCAGGTTTCAGAGCGTCGGCGATTTTGCGCGCCTCGCCCGTCTGGGCGAAGATATAGGCCGGATAGGTGGTCCCCCGCGACTGGGTATGGAGGTCAACGGCGAAGTCGGCATTCCCGACAAACAATTGGGTCCAGATGCGATGATCGTAACGCGTGGCCGGGCTGCCTGTCGCTTCATCGGGATGGGGTACGCTGGGCATCAGGCGGTTAAGATTGTCTCCGCCGGTGCCGATCACGTCAGAGGTAAAGCCGCGCGTAGAATGCAGGAGACCGGGCGTATTCAACCCCGGAATGGCCACGATGGTGCCGCTGAGGCTGTCCGGGCTTAGGGTTTCCGCCAGCGTATGTATCACCGCAATGCCATTCAGTTCATCGCCATGGATGCCGGCGGTGAGCAGCAGTTTCGGCCCCGGCTTCGCGCCCTTGATCACCACGACCGGAATGTACCAGCCCTGACCGATAGAGGTGTCGAGTACGCGGAACCACAATCGGGTTTTGCCAGCGGGCAGGTCCGCGACCTCCAGCCTGTCAACGACCTTCACGCCGTCGATGCGGTCGCCGGTATAGGTCGTGGCCGCGGAAAGCGGCGTGGCCAGTGTGAGCAGGGCGAGGGCAGCGAGGCTAAAAAGACGTGAGCGCATACGGGCAATCCAGACTGATCCGACGCTTACCTTAGCCCTGCACCGCTGCGGTGTCCATTGGCCGCATATGACGTCAATGCGCCTTAACGCCAACGCTAAATTCGCTTAGGCCGTAGACTCATAACGCTCTGATCCAGATGCGAGAGGCTAAAATCTTGACAGCGGCAAGGAAGTTGAGGGGATTTTTGTCATACCGC
>NZ_JAIWNX010000289.1 GCF_020217185.1 Asticcacaulis sp. | reverse complement strand
GGTTATCTGCTGGCGACGCTGGTGGTGGTGCCGCCCATTACGCTGGCTGGACTGACGCTTCTGAGCCCGGACGTGCCGCATGATCTGTTCGTGCTCAACCTGCCCTATGCGGCGGGGCTGAATGGTCTGACCCTGCTGGCCTTTATCGGCGGCTTTGCGGCGGCGACGGGCATGGTGCTGGTCGAAACCATCGCCCTTTCGACCATGATTTCCAACGACCTGATCGCGCCCTTCCTGCTGCGTCACCGCAGCGCCTCGGCAGCAGCGGATTTCGGCAAGCTGATGCTGTGGGTGCGCCGCGCCTCGATTGCGGCGGTGATGGGGGCGGCCCTGACCTATGCCCTGTGGGTGCCGCCGGGGCAGCAACTGGCGGTCATCGGACAGATCGCCTTCGCCGCTATCGCGCAGTTTACGCCGGCCCTGCTTCTGGCCGTCAATGGCAAGGCGCGCGATGCCGCCGCCATTCAGGCCGGGCTGCTGGCCGGGCTGATCGTGTGGACCTACACCCTGTTCTGGCCGACCATAGCTTCGCCGCACTGGCTTGAAGGGGCGGCCCTGACCCTGTTCGATCCGCAGGGTCTGTTCGGCGTAAAGGCCTTGTGGCCGGACCTCAATCCGCTGGTGCACGGGGTAGTGGCCTCGCTGGGAGCCAATGCCGCCGCCTGGGGGCTGGTCTCGGCCTTCGGGCACACCCGTCCGGGCTTTGGCCTGCGCCTGACGCCGACGGTGCGTCAAGGCGCGGTGCACAGTCTGGGGCAGTTGACCACGCTGACGGCACGCTTTGCCGGGCCCGAAGCGGTCGCCGAAGCCTTTGGCCGCATACAGGACCACGCCCCCATCGACCGCGCCGCTGTGCGCCGGGCTGAGCGGCTAATCGCCGGGGTGGTCGGCGCGCCTTCGGCTCACGCCATCGTGTCGTCTGCCCTGTCCGGCACGGCGATCAGCGTCGATGAGGTGGCGCGCCTGCTCGATCGCTCGGGTCAGAGCCTGCAATTTTCGCGCGGTCTTCTGGCGGCGACGCTGGAAAACATCGACCCCGGCGTCAGCGTGGTCGATCAGAACCTGCGGCTGGTGGCGTGGAACACGCGCTATCTGGAGCTGTTTCAATACCCGCCTGAGCTTGTGCGCGTCGGCACGCCGGTGGCCGAGCTGATCCGCTTCAATGCCGAACGCGGCGAATGCGGGCCGGGCGAGGTCGAAAGCCACGTCGCCCGCCGGCTGGACCACATGCGGCGCGGCACGCACCACGCTTTTCAACGGCGGCGCAATGACGGGCGGGTGATCCGCACGGTCGGCGGCCCCATGCCCGGCGGCGGCTATGTCATGTGCTTTACCGATGTGACGGGCGAGGCCGACGCCCTGTCAGCGCTGGAAACGGCGCGCGCCGAGCTGGAAAGCCGCGTGGAACGCCGGACGGCGGAGCTGCGTCTGGTCAATTCGGCTCTGGCGCGGGCTACTGAAGAAAAGACGCGCTTTCTGGCGGCGGCCAGCCATGATCTGTTGCAACCGCTGCACGCCGCGCGCCTGTTTACGGCGGCTCTGGCGGAGGAGACGCAAGGCGAGGCGCGGGCGCTGGTCGACAATGTCGAACGCTCGATCGAGGCGGCGGATGCCCTGCTGAAATCCCTGCTCGATATCTCCAAGCTCGATGCCGGGGGCGTCACGCCGCGCCCGGTGCGCTTCGACCTGTCAGTTCTGGCGTGGGATCTGAGCCTGATCTTCACGCCGCTGGCGGCGGAAAAGGGGCTGAGCCTGCGCCTGATCGCGCCGTCGGTGTGGGTGGAGAGCGACCGCACCCTGCTGCGCTCCATCCTGCAAAACTTCCTGTCCAATGCCGTGCGCTACACAAAAAGCGGTGGCGTGCTGCTGGTGCTGCGGCCGCGCCCAGAGCGTGTGCGGATCGAGGTCTATGATACCGGCGTCGGCATTGCCGAGGCGGATCAGGACCGTATCTTCCGCGAATTTGAGCGGCTGGGCGTATCGGGTGAGGCCGGGGTCGGGCTGGGGCTGGCCATTGTCGAGCGCACGGCGCGCCTTCTGGGGCTGCGCGTCGAGGTGCGTTCGCGCCCGGGGCGCGGCAGCCGCTTTGCGGTGACCCTGCCGCGCGTTCAAGCGGTAGAGGCCGCGACGGCGGGACCGGTGGCGATTAACGCCCCGGCACGGCGCGTGCTGATCGTCGATGATGAGCCCGCAGTGCGCGAAGCCATGTCGGCGCTTCTGACCCAGTGGGGGTGTGAGGTGCAGGCAGTGGATGACACGCAGGCGGCCTTCAATCAGGCCGAAACCGCCGACTGCGCCCTGATTGACTATAATCTGAGCGAGGGTCAGGACGGCCTGTCGCTGATCCGGCGCTTGCGCGGGCGTAATCCAGACCTGCGCGTGGCCCTGATCACTGCAGACCGCGACCCGGCGACCGAGGCGGCTGCCGAGGCGGCGGGCGTGCCGGTCTTCGCCAAACCCGCTGAGCCCAAAACCCTGCGGCAGTGGCTGGGGGTTTAACCCTCTATCCCGATGCCCAGAGCGCGGGCGGCCAGCACGGCCTGAGTACGGTTCTGCACATCCAGCTTGCGCATGATGGCGGTCATATGTGCCTTCACCGTGGCCTCCGAAATGCTGAGGTCGTAGGCGATCTGCTTGTTGAGCCGCCCCGCCAGCACGCCCAGCAGGACACGCAACTGCGTCGGGGTCAGGTCGGCGACCTTGGCCGCCACCGTATCGACCTCCGGATCGGCGGGCGGTGTGTCGCTGACGCGCCCTTCCAGAGCGTCGCTGATGGCCTCCTGCATGCGCGGCAGCGGCTGGTCCTTGCCGATAAAGCCCACCGCGCCGAAGCGCCGGGCTTCGCGCGCCGCCTTTTCGGCGTCGGCGGCCGAGACGACCAGCACGGGTACATGCGGCACCTCGGCGTGCAGCAGAGCGACGCCGGAAAAGCCCTCGGCACCGGGCATACGCAGATCGAGCAGGACCAGTTTGAGGTTGGTGGCCTGACGCACGACCTCCAGCGCCGCGTCCAGCGTACCGGCTTCGAGGATATGGGCGTCCGGGCGGACTTTTCGCGCCGCCAGTATCAGGGCCTGACGAAAGAGCGGGTGATCATCGGCGACCAGAATGGAGGGTGCCGAAACGGGAAGGGGCATACTCAAGACGAAACCTCCGGCCGCATTCTTTTTATTATTGAAAATGCTGGCGCGCCCAATCTGTACCCTTGGCGCTGACATGTCCAGACCCAAGTGCGGCTATGGGACGCATTCCGTTACGTTATCCGACCAAGGTCTGAACGACCAAGGTCGGGGGGCGTCTCGACCAAGGTCGCCCTTCAATTACCGCCCCTTCGGCCTGATCCTCTGTCTCACCGCTGCCCACCCGGAATAGCAAAAAAGGGCAAACAAAAAGCGGGGAGGTTCACATGCGATATACCCTGATCGGCCTGACCTCTGCGGTCGGGCTGGCGCTGGCGGCTGGCCCCGTCAGCGCGCAACAGACCGCGCCGTCTGAGGCGGCGCTGGAACAAAGGCTGGCGGCGATGGAGGGCGAGCTGAGCCGTCTGCGGGCCGAACTGGCCGGGTTGAAGGCCGAAAAGGCCCCGCCGTCCGCCCCGCCTCAATCCGCCCAGACCCAACCCGTCCAAGCTACCGGACCCGCCTTACATTTCGGCGGTTTTCTCAAGACCAATGCCCTGTTCAGCCGCTATGATTCCGGCGATCTGGCCACCGGATCGCTGGGGCGCGACTTCTACCTGCCGTCGCAGATTCCGGTAGGTGGCGTGAGCGAACACAGCGACGCCGATTTTATCGCCAAACAGACGCGCCTGACGGTGTCGATGGACAGCGGTTCGGGCTTAAGCGGCTATGTCGAGGCCGATTTCCAGACCACGCCCGGCGGTGGCAGCGAACGCACCACCAATGGCTATAATCTGGCGCTGCGTCGCGCCTACATCACCTATGGCCGCTGGCTGTTTGGGCAGGACTGGACGACGTTCCAGAACGTCGCCGCCCTGCCGGAAAGCACGGATTTTGTCGGCCCCACCGAAGGCACGGTCTTCGTGCGTCAGCCGCAGGTGCGCTATACGCTGCCGCTGGGGGCGGGCTACAGTCTGGCCGTGGCGCTGGAAAACTCCGAAACGGCGTCGATTACGCCCACCGCCGCGACCCTGATCGAGAACGATGACGACCGCCTGCCCGATGTTACGGCGCGCCTCAGTCTTAAAAAGCCCTATGGCTATTTCGCGGTGGCCGTTCTGGCGCGACAACTGGCCGTCGATAATGGCGCGGTCGGGGCCATGGCATCGGGCTACGGGCTCAGCCTGTCGGGCAAGGTGCCGTTCGGGACGAAGGCGCGCCATGATCTGCGCTTTATGCTGACCGGCGGGGAAGGGATCGGGCGCTATGTCGGGCTCAACTTCGCGCCTGATGTCGTCTATGCCGGGACGCCGGGCGCGAAGATGGAGATGGTCGGCGTCACCTCAGGGTTTGTGGCGGTGAAGCTGGGCTGGACGCCGCGCCTGCGTTCGACCTTCGCCGCCTCGTTCCTGACCGCCGACTATCCGGCAGCCAGCCCGGCTCTGGCGTCGAAATCGGCGCAAAGTCTGGCCGCCAACCTGTTTTTCACACCGGTCAGGGGGCTCGATCTCGGTATCGAACTGCGTACCGGTAAACGCGAACTGTTGAATGGCCAGAGCGGGCGGCTGGACCGCCTCGAACTGGCGGCGAAATACGCCTATTGAGTGCGGGCGCATTGACCCCGGCCCGCGGCGGTGCTTAGGCTCACCCCTTCGTTTTTGCCTGAGTACCCGCATGGCCGCTTCTGCCTCCGCCTCCGTTCCGTCTATCACTGGCCTGTCTTCTGGCCTGTCCTCCGGTTTGACCAGTAACCACTGGTTGATCGGCATAGGCGGCATTCTCACCCTGCTGCTGATCGCGTTTCTGGTGTCGGCCGATCGCAAGGCCATTCGGCTGCGCATGGTGGCGTGTGCCTTTGCGCTTCAGGTGCTGATCGGCGTGCTGGTCCTGCACACCAGTTGGGGCAAGGCGGGGGTTCAGGCCATTGCGCACGGCGTTGAAGCCCTGATGGGCTATTCCAAAGGCGCCATTGACATGCTGTTCGGCGGGCTGGTCAATGTGCCGGGCGGGGCGGGTTTTGCCATTAATGTGCTGCCGGTCATCGTCTTTTTCGCCGCGCTGGCTTCGGTGCTTTATTACCTGAAAATCATGCAGTTGATCATCAAGGTGATTGGCGGGGGCTTAGGCTTTATCATCGGCATCAGCCGCGTTGAGGCGCTGGCGGCGGCGGCCAATGTGCTGGTCGGACAAAGCGAATCGCCGCTGGTCGTGCGGCCCTATCTGGCAGGCCTGAGCAAGGCGCAACTGTTTGCCATCATGGCGTCGGGCATGGCCGGCGTGGCGGGCACCATTCTGGCCGCCTATGCGCAAATTGGAATCAAGATTGATTATCTGCTGGCGGCCAGTTTCATGTCGGCACCCGGCGGGCTGCTGATGGCCAAGATCATCATTCCCGATCCCAAAGGGGCGGTGATCCATTCGCCCGAACCGATCATGGAAGACGCTGACCACCACCCCAAAAGCCTGCTGGCCGCCATTTCCGACGGCGTGCAGGACGGCCTGAAGATCGCCATTTCGGTGGGCGGCATGGTGCTGGCCTTTGTGGCCCTGATCGCGCTGGTCAACGGCATTCTGGGCGGTATAGGCGGCCTGTTTGGTTACCCGGACCTGACGCTTCAGGGGATGCTGGGCTTTGTCTTTGCACCGGTCATGTTTCTGATCAATATTCCCTGGAACGAGGCCGTGGCGGCGGGCGGCCTGTTTGGCGAAAAGCTGATCATGAATGAATTTGTCGCCTATCTGCACCTGATGGAAGAGGGCGGGCAGTTGTCGGCGCGTTCGACCGCCATTATGAGCTTCGCCCTTTGCGGCTTTGCCAACCTGTCGTCGATCGCCATCCAGCTGGCGGTGATCGGCGGTCTGGCCCCCAATCAGCGCGACCTGATCGTCAAGCTGGGGCCGAGAGCGCTACTCGCGGCCACCTTGGCCAATCTGATGAACGCGGCGATAGCCGGGCTTTTGCTGTTCCATTAGGCCGCTTCTGCGGCAAAGGCATTATGCGGAATTTATAAATGGCCGATAAGGCTGTTATCTCACTCGGTTTTTATTCGCGCTAATCTGGCGGTTCAGACACCTTGATACCCGCCGGATTGTTGCGATGCGTTTTGCCCTCTGTCTCCTGCCGTTTGTGCTTGTGGCCTGTTCGCCCAAGCCCGACACCTCTACCCCCACCGAAGCGGAGGCCTCGGCCTCCAGCGCCGCCTCGACCAGCGCGTCAAAAGCCGCCGATGTCGCCGCCGGCTATGTCGGGCGCTGGACCGGGCCGGAAGGTGCCTCGCTGGAGGTCGTGGCGCGTCAGCACGATTACGAAGTGACGCTGAGCGGTACGAGCACACCGGGCGTCTTTACGGGGACGGTCAATGGCAATGCCATGCAGATCGAGCGCAACGGCGAAACCCAACTCATCCGCCATACGACCGGGGCCAAAACCGGCGTCAAATATCTGGCGGACAAGCTGGATTGCGTCTCCGTCTCGAACGGCGAAGGCTATTGCCGGGATTAATTTCCATACCTGTATTGTGGAAATGAGGGTGATCGGTTAGGCAGGGCGCGATGGAAACTAACAAGGAGCCCCGCCATGTCCGATGAAGAACTGATCGTAAAGGACGCCAATGGCGCGCGTCTGGCGGATGGCGATAACGTCACCCTGATCAAGGATCTTAAGGTTAAAGGGTCGGGCGGTGTGACGCTGAAGCGCGGTACGCTGATCAAGAATATCCGCCTGACCTATGACGAAGACGAGATTGAGTGCAACCACGAGAAGGTACGCGGCCTTGTCCTGCGCACCGAGTTCGTCAAAAAGGCCTGATCGCTCGTTTGTGATAGACCGGGCGTGAACGTAATCCCTCTGACGAGCGTATAAAAAGCGTTCAAGCAAGGGGAAGTCACATGGCCCGTACCATCACCTCTATAGACTCGGTCAGTACCGGTCGTGCGCCAGCGGCCGGTTGGCTGCTGTTGCTGCTCGGTCTGGCGCAGATTTTCAGCGGCCAGGTGCCGGAATGGCTGGGCGTCGGCCGCAGCGTTGCCGAACAGTCGGCCCTGACCTCTCACCCTCTGGTGCCACTGGGGCCGGCCTTTGCCATCTGGGGCGTCATCTATCTGTGGGCGCTGGTCGGCGCGGTGTGGGCCATCCGTCACGCCGACAATGAAGCGCTGCGGGTCGCCTGGCCGCATACGGCGGTGATCTGGTTGCTGAATACGGTGTGGTCGATCTGGGTGCCCATCCACGGCATCGACTGGGTGAGCTTTGGCATCATCACCGTGTCGCTCACCGCAGGCCTCACCGGGCTGATGCGCCTGAAACGGCTGAGCCTCAGCAACAGCGAAACGGGCTTTGTCGTGGCCCCGCTGGCTCTGGTCACCGGCTGGATTTCGGCGGCGACGGCTGTCAACCTCACCTCGGCACTGGTGGCCGCCGGTCTTCAGCCCGACCCACGACAGGTCATGGTGTCACTGGGCTTCCTGCTGGGCCTGATCGCCTTTGCGGGCATCATGCTGCGCCTGACGCGCTCGCGCATCTATGCCGTGCCGCTGGTCTGGGCGCTGGGCTGGATCGCTGCGGCCAATGTGCAGCGTCAGGACGAGCCGCTGATGGCCTTTACGGCGGTCATCGGCATCGGCCTGTTGCTGGCTCTGGCCCTGACCGTTAGGCGGCGGATCGCCTGAGGCCGAACAGGGGCCGCAGCCGGGGCACTGCGCGAACGATCAGATAGGTCAGAACGCAGCCCACGACCGTGATCACTATCAGGAGCGCGAACTCCAACCCAATGGGCAGGTTGAATTTTGCCAGATGATAGGCCGCGACGACGATCAGGGTCTGATGCACAATATAGAAGGGAAAGACGGCTTCGGTTAACGTGCGACGAAGAGGACCATCCGCGGCGGACAGGTGCTGACGGGCGAAGCCGAGCAGAGCCAGAATGGCGAACCACGCCTGCGCCTCACGCGCGCCACGCAGCACGAACAGGGCCCACGGGGGCAGTTCGCCGCCGGACCACAGGCTCATCGGCATGAAGACCGCATAGGCGACAACGGCTACGCACAGCCACAGCCAGCGCCAGCGACGAGTCGCTTCAAACACCGCGTCTGAGCGCCCAACCATAGCCCCCAGCAGGAATAGAAAGCCGTAGAGGGCATGGAGATAATAGTCGTCCGTCAGGGCATGGGTGTCGCCAAACACCGGGAAAAGGGTGGCGCGTAGCCCCCAAAGGACCAGCCAGGGCCCCAGCACGAAGGTCCATAAGGGCCAGTCCCCTTTGATCCGCTTTAGCAGCGGCCAGATCAGGGTCAGAACCGCCGAATAGACCAATAGATAGGCGACGAACCACATATGGTTCCAAGTCGGCACGCGCAGGCAGTCTTCGCCATCGCACCAGCCGCTGTAGCCACTGATATATTTGAGATAAAACGCGCTGTAACTATCGGTGTAAGCCGGAATTTGTCCCAGACGCACCGCGTCCAACAGCTCATAATAGGCTTGTGGCGGAACGATCACGAAGATGGCAAAGACCAGCGGCCAGAACAGACGATGAAAACGTGACAGGGCAAAGCCCCGGGCGGACATCTTGTCGAGCATGAAGCGCGCCCCGACCCCTGAAATAAAGAACAGAAGGTCCAGCCGCCACGGATTGGTCAGCAGCATCAGCGGTTCCGCCCAGTCCGAGGCGTGCGGACTTTTGACGTGCCAGTCCCAGGTCACGTAGAACATACCGATATGATAAAAGATCAGCAGACCGAAGGCGATGATACGCAGCCAGTCGAGATCGTAACGGCGGGTAAGAGGAGCGGATGTCATATGGTTTTTCCTCGAAAACTGTGCCACGCTTAAGCTTAAGACCTAGGGCAGGGCCACGCCTAAGCCTTGAGCGGACAAACGATTGGGACGGACGGGGAACGGCCTGTGACAAGCGGGGAAGCAGCAGGGACGAGCGGTGAGGGCGGAACGTACCTTGATCGATTGAGCCGAATATATATCGCGGTTGCTTTTTTGGTGGGGTTAAGTTGCGCCGTGAATATCGGTTCGGTGCTGATCGAAAATCCGCCGGATGAGCGTCATTTTAAATTCTGGGAGCCCATTGTCTGGGAAACGAGCAGCGCGGTGATGACGCTGGGCGGGCTGTGGGCGTGGGTGTTGATCTATTATCGCTTCCCACTGGCCCGGGTCGGGCGATGGCGCTTTGTCGCCGTGCAACTGGCCGGATTTCTCGGCTATACGCTGTCGCATGTCGGTGGCATGGTCGCCTTGCGTGAACTGGCCTACGCGCTGGATGGACGCGACTACGATTTCAGTCAGGGGGACCTGTGGCTGCGCGTCATTTATGAGGGGCGTAAAGACGCGCTCGGCTACCTGTTGATACTGGCCATTATCTGGGTGGAGGATCGATTCAGCCGCCAGATGCACGTCGCGCCCGCCGCCCGGCGCAAGCTGGAAATCCGTGACGGCGGGCGCACTGTGTTTGTCGATCCGGCGGAGGTCCTGTGGATCGAAGCCGCCGGTAACTATGTCGAGGTGCATACGACGGACAAGATGTGGTTGACGCGGGGCGTCTTGTCGGCTTGGGAAGCACAACTGAGCATGGAAGGGTTTTTACGGATCCACCGCTCCCGACTGGTCAATCGCCAGCATATACAGACCATCGAGCCGCTGCCGTCCGGAGACGTCCGTATTCGTCTGACCGACGGACGTCAGATCATCGGCAGCCGGCGCTATAAGGCGGCACTTTAAAAAACAGCCCCGTCAGGCGAACTGACGGGGCTGTCGGCGCTGTTTATCTGTTGCTTTTCAGCGCCGCCCGGACACCCTCGGCGTAGTCCGGGTGGATGCGTTCGAAGTGGGTGAGGGCGCGCTCGATGATGACGTCGGGCACGCCGGCCATGGA
>NZ_JAIWNX010000313.1 GCF_020217185.1 Asticcacaulis sp. | reverse complement strand
GCCGATGGCGATGAACAACAGCGCGCAGATCACCCAGCGATAGCGGGTGACCGGGCCCGTCGCGGCCGGTGAGGCGGAGGCGGTCATGCAGATGTTTCCTTTTTCTCTGTATGGGCAGGGCCCCTGTGCCGGGGCTTTCCTTGCTTTGGGTGCCTGTGACACCGGTGGCGCAACCTATGCCGAGCTTTGTGGCCCTGAAAAGGGGCAAAACGTCCGTTGGGGAAATAAAAACGATTGCGTGCCGTTTGGTTTGCCAGAATGGCGCGGCTTTAGCTGTGATCGGCTATCCGATAGCTACCGATCCAGCCAAGCCACGCTGCGAAATGACGGCCTGGGTTGGTTGTTCGCATTTGACGCTTCCGTTCGCCCGTAAAACGGCTATGGTTCCATAAAACATAATTCAGAGAGGGAACCCCAAAATGACGTTCAGTCGTCGTGAAACGCTCAAACTATCCGCTGGTCTTTCGCTGGCCGCGCTTGTGCCGCAGGTTGCCGCCGCGCAAACCCGCCCAACCGCAAGCAACGACCTTACCCTGTGGTATCGCGAGCCGGCTATCGAATGGACCGAGGCCCTGCCCTTGGGCAACGGACGCCTGGGGGCGATGGTGTTTGGCGGCGTGGCGCGCGAGCGGCTGCAACTGAACGAAGATACCCTGTACGCCGGGGCGCCGTATCAGCCGGCCAATCCCGATGGCCCGGCGGCCTTGCCGCAGATCCGCAAGCTGATCTTTGAGGGCAAATATGTTGAGGCACAAAGGCTTATTGACGCCCATTTCATGGGCAATCCGGTGCGGCAGGTGTCGTATCAGACGATCGGTGAGCTGACCCTGACCTTCGGGCCATCGTCCAATGCCAGTGGATATCGCCGGGAACTGGACCTGACCAAGGCGCTTTCGACCGTGACCTATCGTCAGGACGGCGTGACCTACAAGCGCGAAACCTTCATAAGCCCGGTCGATCAGGTGCTGGTGATGCGCCTGAGTGCCGATAAGCCGGGTAAGATCAGCTTCCAGCTCGGCTTTGAAACGCCGCAGATGGCGACCGTGGCCATCGAAAGCCCACAGGAGATCGTGCTGTCGGGTCGCAATGGCGGCCATAATGGCAAGGACGGGGCGCTACGCTTTGAAAGCCGCGTGCGCGTGGTGGCGAGCGGTGGCCAGCAAAGCACCGGCACCGATGAGCTTGTCGTCAGCGGGGCCGACAGCGTGCTGGTCTTGATGGCGGCGGCGACGAACTACAAATCGTTCCGCGATGTGTCGGGCGACCCGACCATCATCACGAAAGACCAGATCGCCGGGGCCGCGACGCGTTCGTTCGATGACCTCTATGCGGCGCATCTGAAGGCGCACAGTGAGCTGTTTGATCGCGTCCACGTCGATTTCGGGCGCACCGAGGCCGCCGATCAGCCGACGGCGCAACGCATTGCCCGCTCGCCATCGCAAAACGATCCGGCGCTGGCGGCGCTCTATTATCAGTATGGCCGCTATCTGCTGATATCGTGTTCGCGGCCGGGCACGCAGCCCGCCAATCTGCAAGGCCTGTGGAACGAGAAGCTGAACGCCCCGTGGGGTGGCAAATACACTATCAATATCAATACCGAGATGAACTACTGGCCGGCTGAGCCGACGGCCCTGCCGGAACTGACCGAGCCGCTGGTGCGGCTGGTGAAGGAGATTTCAGTCACCGGCGCTGAAACCGCGAAGATCATGTACGGGGCGCGCGGCTGGGTGGCGCACCACAATACCGATCTGTGGCGGGCCACGGCACCTATTGATGCTGCCTTCTACGGCACCTGGCCGACGGGTGGGGCGTGGCTGTGCCTGCACCTGTGGGATCGCTACGACTATGGCCGTGATCCGGCCTATCTGAAAGACATCTACCCCCTGCTCAAAGGCGCGGCGCAGTTCTTCCTCGATACGCTGGTGAAGGACCCTGCGACCGGTTACATGGTCACGGCGCCCTCTATCTCGCCGGAAAATGAGCACAGGTTCGGCACCTCGATCTGCGCCGGGCCGACCATGGACATGCAGATCCTGCGCGACCTGTTCGCCAATACGGCGCGGGCGGCGGACATCCTCAAAACCGATGCTGGCTTCCGTGCTGAGCTTCTGGCCATGCGCGACAGGCTGGTGCCCAACCAGATCGGTAAGGCCGGTCAGCTTCAGGAATGGAAGGACGACTGGGATATGGAGGCACCGGACCTGCACCATCGCCACGTCTCGCACCTTTATGGCCTGTTCCCGTCGCATCAGATCACCACGCGCAAGACGCCGGAACTGGCGGAAGCAGCCAAAAAATCGCTGGAGCTGCGTGGGGACATGTCCACCGGCTGGGCCATCGGCTGGCGCATCAATCTGTGGGCGCGGCTGGGCGAGGGGGAGCGCACGCACAGTATCCTCAAACTGCTGCTGGGGCCGGAGCGCACCTATCCCAATATGTTCGACGCCCACCCCCCGTTCCAGATCGACGGCAATTTCGGCGGCACGTCGGGTATGACCGAGATGCTGATGCAGTCCTATGACGATCAGATCATCCTGCTGCCGGCCCTGCCGACGGCGTGGCCGAAGGGGCACGTCACGGGCCTGAAAGCGCGCGGTGGCTTTACGGTGGACCTCCACTGGGCCGATATGACGCTGGAGCGGGTGACGATCCGCAGCGCCTTTGGCGAAAAGGCGATGCTGGTGCTGGGGGATCATCGCCTGCCCGTTACCCTTAAGAAAGGCCAGTCGGCGACCTTTAGCCTGCGGGCCGAGGGCCTTGTGAAGCTTTAATACAGCTCGCTGGAAATGGCCTGCGCCGTCTGGCGCAGGCGCTCCAGCACCTGCGGCTTGTCCATATGGCAGACCACGTGCGTCATGAAGGGCACGATCAGGGCGGCGACGGCGTGGTTTGAGCGGGAGGCGAAGATCGGCACGGCCAGATCGACAATGCCCAGCGTATAGGCACTGTCGCGTACCAGATAGCCCTGACGCTTCGCTTCACGCGCTTCGTCAAGGAAGGCGCGCAGGACAGGGCGGTCAATGCGGCCACGCATGGTGTGATACCAGTTGAGCTGATCGCGCAGGGGCAGGAAGCCGAAGATCATGCGCCCGGACGTGGCCGTGGCCGCCGGGGCGCGGAAGCCGACCTTAACCCCGAAGGCGGTCATACTCTCGCTTTCGGCGCGGGCGATGGCGACGATGTGCTCACGCGACAGGACGGTCATGTGGCACGATTGTTCGCTGTCGCGGGCCAGAGCGCGCATATGCGGCAGGGCCGCTTCGATCAGGCTCTGGCGCGGCGGGTACAGCATACCGAAATCGAACAGGCGGCTGGTCATGGTGTAGCGACCGGCTATATCGCGCCGCAGATACCCTTTGCCTTCCAGAGTCAGGATCATGCGGTAGATTTCGGCCTTCGAACGGCCGACTCCGGCGCAGATCTCACCGATGCTCAGCGGGCCCGACCGCCCGGCCAGAAACTCAAGAATCTCAATACCCTTTTCAAGGGCAGGCGCGCTGTAGGTCGGTTCGGACATCACGATTCCATTGGCTTACTGATAATGTGATAGCCGTTTCGCGCTGCGGCGTCAAAAAGGCCTCGCGGACCTTTGGTCGCAGGCAAAAAAAAGCCGCGCATTGCGGCGCGGCCAGTTTACAGGGAGGAAACGCCCAGGAAGGGCAATCGATGCAAGGCATCGAACACCTGCATCATATATGCTGCGATGCGGCAATTGCAAGGCAGGACTGTGTCAAGTTCAGTTACAAATCACAAAAAGTCTGTGAGGTTCGATCATTATGTTTAGTAAAACATAATGATCGAAATTTTTGTTTGGCCCTCGCCGGGCGGCGGCTCCGCCACCTTGGCCGCCGCCTCAATGGCGGCTTGAGCGGCATGAAATCATGCCGCTCTACACCTCCACCAAGGCCTTGATCACCCCGGCTTCGGGCACGGTCCAGCCGGGCAGGACGTCAGGCAGGTCATTCAGTGCGGCGCGGTGCGTATTGAGCGCGGCCGTGGGGATCAGCCCGGCGCGGATGGCGCTCAGCACCTCTTCAAAGTCTTCCACCGTGGCGTTGCGGCTGCCCAGCAGGGTGGTTTCGCGCTTGTGGAATTCCGGATCATTGAAGGTGATGTCGGCGGAGACCACCGAAATCAGCACATAGGTGCCGCCGTGGCCAACATAGCCGAACCCGGCCTCGATGGCCTTGGGTGAGCCGGTGGCGTCGAACACCGCGTCATAGAAGTCGCCTTCGGTCAGGGCCGACAGGTCGTCGCGTGCAGTGGGCGACAGCACCACCCCGTGGTCCATGCCGAGCGTTTTCAGGCAGACCTCGACGCGCGTGTTTTGCCCGTCGAGCACGGTCACCTCTGCGCCTTTCAGCTTGGCGAAGAGGGCCGTGGCCATGCCGATGGGACCAACGCCGGTGACCAGCACGCGCTGACCGGGCTGCACCTGCGCGCGGCGCACGCTGTGGCAGCCGATGGCGAGAAATTCCAGCATGGCCGCTTCGTCGAGCCCGATGCCCGTGGCCCGGAAGACGAAGGCTTCGGGGACGCTGATATATTCGGTCATGCCGCCGTCACGGTGTACGCCCAGCACCTGAATCTTCATGCAGCAGTTGGGGCGGCCCTTGCGGCAGGCCGCGCAGGTGCCGCACGACAGATAGGGCATGATATAGACCACATCGCCCGTGCTCAGCGCCGAACCTTCCGGGGCCTCGGCAACTTCGCCAGACAGTTCGTGGCCCATGACGCGCGGATAGCTGAGATAGGGCTGGGTGCCACGGAATATGTGCATGTCCGTACCACAGATGCCGACGCGGCGCACGCGGACCAGCACCTCACCCGCCTGTCGCACCGGTTTGTCGCGCTGAATGCGCACCAGCTTGCCGGGGCTTTCGCAGATGACCGTATCCATAGGGAACCTCGCAGGAATGTAGCTGTCTAGCTATATCCCTGGCCGCATGGTGTCAAATATGAAATAGAAATTTAATCGTGAACGCAGGCGTCAGGGTTGCTGTCCCCAGAAGGCGCGGCTCTTTTCGTGTTGTTCGTGGCTAATCTTCCAGCCCTTAGCGCAGCGCGACCTCATAGGTGGCCTGTGTCTGGGCGGCGATGTCGTCGAGGGTGACATCGGGGGCCAGTTCGACCAGCACGAGGCCTGAGCCGTCGGGCTT
>NZ_JAIWNX010000288.1 GCF_020217185.1 Asticcacaulis sp. | reverse complement strand
TCCATTCGAGACTGTCTCATGTCACTGACACATATGAGACAGTCTCGTGTCTTCAACGGCCGGATGCGGTCAGCATCTTCGGCCGTTGGTATGATACAGAAAAGGCCCCCGCCATAACTGGCAATAGGGCCTTTTGTGTTTTGCGCGCGTTGAAGCGCCTCAGTCGAGAAAGAACACATCGTCCTGTGGCGGCGGGGTATCCAGTCCGGCGAGGCGACGCCAGGCCTTCCATACGGGTTCCGGCACGCGCGGCGGGCGGGCCCCATTCGGATCGAGCTTCTGCACAAAGCTGAAACGCAGGCCCATCTTGTGCGGCTGGGTCCACACCGGTGAGCCGAACTTGACCGTTTGACCGGCCACATCCACCAGCCACAGATCACCGGCGTTTTGCGGCATGTCCTTGACCAGAACCTGCGCGCCAGAAGCACTCTGGTTGACGATATCACACGCCACCTCGGTCCCGCTGGGCAGCAACAACAGCGCGCCCGACGCCTTGCAGTCAAAACGCGGCTCGGCGCGGCGGTTGAGGAACTGCTGAAACGGCTGAATCACCTCGACCCCCGCCTGCGGCGAGGTCACGGAAGGCGATGCAGAGCGACCATCTGAGCCGGGCATGGCGTTGGGAGTCTTTCGCGGGGAGGTTGGGTTAAGATAGTACACAGCCATTTATAAAAGGTTCTTTTTATAGATGTGGGCAGGCACAGCCGTGCATACGCACAACCCACGCCCGGAGATGACGAAACGCTACTGTTTATTGAAAACGCGAAATTATGACCCAAAGGGGTCGGGTACTGAACGCCGTTTGGCGACGCACCGGAATTGCCGCGAACCTTAAGGCGTAGCGGTGAAGACTTCCTTTACGGGGGTTGACTTTTCCACCGCCGCAACGCATATGGCGGATTGCTGCGGTGCAATGCCGCACCTGACTGGCCGCGTGAGGTCGGGCGACACAGGATATAGTCCTTGGTATGTGTCCCGACAAGCCAGTTTTAACGGATGACAGATGTGCGAACCCTGTTCGCGCTTGATAATCTTTAAAAATGAAACCCGAGAGCTAAGACACGCGCTGGCCTCATCCGAAACCGCCCGCTACGCCACAAAAGCGCGTCCGGGCCGAAGGATGGTGTGCGCCGGTCATTTTGCCGGGTGTGCGCGCATCCGTATTGAAAGCGCATCGTCTTGACGACCTTCAAAGATCTGGGCCTCTCGGCCAGCCTGCTCGCCACGCTCGAAAAAGAGGGCTATCACACCCCTACCCCCATTCAGGCGCAGGCCATCCCCATCCTGCTGAACAAGCACGACCTTCTGGGTATCGCCCAGACCGGTACGGGCAAGACGGCGGCCTTCGCCCTGCCCATCCTGCACCACATCCTCAGCAACCGCATCATCCCCGCCCCGCGCTCGTGCCGCGTGCTGGTCCTGTCGCCGACGCGCGAACTGGCCACCCAGATCGCCGACAGCTTCAAGGCCTATTCCAAGGGTCTGGGGCTTCAGATCGCCACCATCTTCGGCGGCGTCAAGTACGGCCCGCAATATAAGGCGTTGCAAGGCGGCATCGACATTCTGGTCGCCACGCCGGGCCGCCTGATCGACCATATCGAGCAGAAGACCATCGACCTGAAGGCCGTGGAACACCTCGTGCTCGACGAAGCCGATCAGATGCTCGACATGGGCTTCATCAAGCCGATCCGTCAGGTCGCTTCGCGCCTGCCGGCCCAGCGTCAGAACCTGTTCTTCTCGGCCACCATGCCGAAGGAAATCGCTGGCCTCGCCAATGAACTGCTGACCCATCCGAAGAAGGTTGAAATCACGCCGGAAGCCACCACGGCCGAGCGCGTCACCCAGCAGGTCATCTTTATCGAGCAGCAGCGCAAGCGCGCGCTTCTGTCGGAACTCTATGCCGATGAGAAGCTGGCCCGCACCCTGATCTTCACCCGCACCAAGCGCGGTGCCGACCGCGTCGCCGCCTATCTGCAAGCCGGGGGCGTCGAAGCCGCCGCCATCCACGGCGACAAGAACCAGTCGCAGCGCGAACGCGCGCTTCAGGCCTTCAAGGCCGGTCGCGTCCGCGCGCTGGTGGCCACCGACATCGCCGCGCGCGGTATCGACGTCGATAACGTCACCCACGTCATCAATTACGAACTGCCCTTCGTGTCGGAAGCCTATGTGCACCGTATTGGCCGCACCGCCCGCGCCGGTAAGGAAGGCCATTCGATCACGCTGGTCGCCGATGATGAGCGCAAGCTGCTGAAAGACATCGAGCGCATCACGCGTCAGCGCATCCCCTCATGGGACCGCCGCAAGGATCAGGCGCTGAAACTGCTCGATGAGGCCATTCTCGCCTCGGGTCAGACCGAAAAGCCGAAGACCCCGGACCGCGTGGTCGAAAAGACCGCCCGCCACCTCGACCCGGACGCCGAGCGCGTGCACAAGCGTTCGCGCAACCGTCCCAATCGGGATTCTGGCCGTGACGACCGCCGCGACCGTGGTAATGGCCGCGATGGCGATAATTCGCGCGGTGAACGCACTTTCGGCAAGAAGGACGCCTTCGGTAACCGCGCCGAGCGTCAGGCGCGCAATGAGCGTCCGGAACGTACCGAACGTTACGACCCGCTGGCCGCCGAGCGCGCGCCGACCAGGGCCGCCCGCGACTTCCCGGTTGATAAGGGCTTTGGCGATAAGCCGCGCGGCGATAAGCCCCGCTTCGACAAGCCGAAGGGCGAGCGTCCGTTCAAGGCGCGCGATGAGGCCCGGGGTGACACGCGTTTCTTCGAGGAGCGTCCGGCACGTCCGGCAGCCGAACGTGGCGACGAGCGCAAGAAGAAGACCTTTGGCAAGTCGGCCAGCGGCAAGCATGGCGGTCGCAAGACCAACACCAAGCCGCGCGCCCACCACAATGAGCCTGTCAATCGTTCGGAAGGCGCGCAACTGAAGCGCCGTTCGCGCAACGGGTAAAATCAGTCGGGAAACGGATAAACCGTCTCAAACGTGCTGAATTTTCCGCATTGTGAAGACGACATATTTCCGCTTTAACTGATCCATATGGTGCCCCCTGAAACCTTTTCAGGGGGTGCTGTTTTATGGAGTGGCGATATGCGGACTAAGGGTTTCGCGCCGGACCGGCGCTCGGCAATCGGCTTTATGGCGGCTTTGATGGGTACGACCTTTCTGACGGCCTGTGAGCCGAAGGTTGAACCGGCCTCGGACGATTCCGCCCCTCTGGCTCTGGTGCGCAGCGCCAAAGATGTCCACTCCTACGCCGAACCGAACGTCGCGCGCGTGCGCCACGTCGATCTCGACCTCACCGCTGACTTCCGCGCCAAGGTGCTGAAAGGCACGGCGGCCCTGACGCTGGAAACCGCGCCGACGGCCAAACAGGTCGTTCTGGACGTCAAGGCGCTCGACATCGAAGGGGTCACTGATGCGTCTGGGGAACCGCTGAAATACACGCTGGGCACGCCCCACCCCATCTTTGGCGCGCCGCTGACCATTGAACTGCCGCAGGGCGCGCAGAAGGTGGTGGTGAAGTACAAGACCACCGCCAATACGCAGGCCCTGCAGTGGCTCGACCCGTCGCAGACCGAGGGTAAAAAATATCCCTTCCTGTTGTCGCAGGGCCAGTCGATCCTGACCCGCACGTGGATTCCGACGCAGGACTCCCCGATGGTGCGGCAAACCTACAGCGCCATCATCCGTGTACCGACACCGCTCAAAGCCGTGATGAGTGCCGAAATGCTGACGCCGGATGGTGAGGCCGTGCCGGCCAACGGGACTTTGCGCGCCTTCCGCTTCAAAATGGATCAGGCCATACCGCCCTATCTGATCGCGCTGGCCATCGGCGATATCGACTTCCGCCCGACCGGCGACCGCACCGGCGTCTATGCCGAAAAGGCCACCATTGCCCGCGCCGCCGCCGAGCTGGAAGACCTCGAAAAATTCGTCGCCGCCGCCGAAAAACTCTATGGCCCCTACCGCTGGGGTCGTTACGACGTGCTGATCCTGCCGCCGTCCTTCCCCTTCGGCGGCATGGAAAATCCGCGCCTGACCTTTGCCACGCCGACCATTCTGGCCGGTGACAAGTCGCTGGTGTCGCTGGTCGCGCACGAACTGGCGCATTCGTGGTCGGGCAACCTCGTCACCAACGCCACCTGGGACGATTTCTGGCTCAACGAAGGCTTCACCACCTATTTTGAAAACCGCATCATGGAGGAAATGTACGGCAAGGACCGCGCCCTCATGCTGCAAAGCCTGGGCTTTGCCAGCCTTCAGGACACCCTGAGCAGCCTCAAGGAACCGGGTCTGACGCAATTGCATACGGACCTCAAAGGGCGCGACCCGGACGACGGCTTCTCGGACATTCCGTATGAGAAGGGCGCGGCCTTCCTGCGCCTGCTGGAACAGACCTATGGCCGCAAGAAGTTTGATGCGTGGCTCAAAGGCTATTTCACGCGCTATGCCTTCAAGAGCATGACCACGGCGGGCTTCGTCGAAGACCTGCGCGAAACCCTGATCAAGGGTGATCCGGGTGCGGAGGATCGCCTGAAACTGAATGAGTGGCTGTACAAGCCCGGCCTGCCGTCCAACGCCGTCAAGCCGCGATCGGAAGCCTTTGCGCGCGTCGAAGCGCAGGTTGAGGCCTTCACCAAGGGCACGCCCGCCAGGTCTCTGGTCACAGAAGGCTGGGTGACGCAGGAATGGCAGCATTTCATCGAGTCCCTGCCGGAGACCCTGACGCTGGAGCAGATGAAGGACCTCGATACGGCCTTTAGCTTCACCAGCTCGCGCAATTCGGAAATCCTGTTTGCGTGGCTGAAACTGGCCATTGTGCACCGCTATGAACCCGCCCTGCCGGCGCTGGAAACCTTCCTCACCTCGCAAGGCCGCCGCCGCTTCGTCAGCCCGCTCTACACGGCGCTGATGGCGCAAAAGGGCTGGGGCGTCGATATGGCCAAGCGCGTCTATGCGAAGGCGCGACCGCTCTATCATTCGGTGACGCGCGCCACTGTGGATGAAACCGTGAAATAGAGTGGAATGATTTCAAATGGAATCATTCCACTCAAGCCGCCATTGCGGCGGCGGCCAAGGTGGCGGCCAAGGTGGCGGAGCCCGCACCCGGCGAGGGGCTAAACAAAAAGCTAGATCATTATGTTTCTACCAGAAATCATAATGATCTAGAGCGATCCTTAAGGTTCTTGGGTTAGAGTGTGCGGAAGGTTTTGTTATCTTCCGTACACGTATCATGTCTGAATCGCCCGCTCGTACCGTCCTGATCGTTGATGACCATGAGGTCAACCGCCGTCTGGCGTCGCTGTTTTTACAGCCGCTCGGCTGGCGCGCCGTTATGGCCATTAACGGGGCGCAGGCGCTGGACATCGCGGCAGTGCAGCGCTTCGATGTGATCCTGATGGACAGGATGATGCCGGGCATGGACGGGCTCGAGACCACGGCCAGCCTGCGCCAATCCGACGGACCCAACCGTGACACGCCGGTCATCGCCGTGACGGGTATGGATGATGACCGCGCGCAATGGCGGGCCTTAGGCGTGACGCAGATTGTGCTGAAACCCTTTGATCCGGACCAACTGATCGCGGCGGTGGCCGAAGCCACCCGCCCCCAACAAGGCGGCTATCGCATCAGCGCTTGACGTCGAAACCGTCGTCGCTGAGGAAGGCTTCCAGCTCCGCCACGGTGGCCAGCGCAAAATCGCCCGGCATGGCGTGTTTCAGGCAGCCCCCGGCAATGCCGTAGTTCAGCGCCTCCTGATCCGTCTTGCCGCTCAGGATACCGTGCAGCACGCCGGCCGCGAAGGCATCACCGCCGCCGATGCGGTCGATAATGCGCGCAATGTCGTAGGTCTCGGTCTCCAGCGTTTCGCTGCGCGTGTACATCAGCCCGGCCAGACGGTTGTGATCGACATTGACCTGTTCCCGGCGCGTGCAGATCAGGCGCTTGAGGTCTGGGAAGGCGCTGAAGGCGTGGTCGGCGGCGGCACGGCTGCGGGCGTGGCTGCCCGCCTCACCGGCAAAGGTCGTCTTGAACACCAGTTCGATGTCGCGGTAGCCGCCGAAGATCAGGTCGGCCTGTGCCATCAGTTGCGGAATCAGGCTGGGCGCATCGCCGCCCCAGGCTTCCCACAGCTTGGGGCGATAATTGCAGTCAAACGACACCTTGATACCAAGCGTGCGCGCCACCTGCATAGCCTTCAAGGCGCCCTGAAACGCATTGAGCCCCAGCGCCGCCGTCACGCCGGAAACGTGCAGCCACTCAGAGCCGTCCAGCAATTGCGCCCAGTCGAAGGCCGAAAAATCCGCCGTGGCAAAGGCCGAACCGGCGCGGTCATAAAGGATGTCCGACGGGCGATGGATGCCGCCCGTGGTCAGGAAATAGAGACCCATGCGGCCCGCCGCCGTGCGTACCCGGCTGGCATCGACGCCGAAATAGCGCAATTGCCCCACAGCGGCCTGCCCCAGATCATTGTCCGGCACCACGCTGATCATCCGCGTGGCGTGCCCCAGCCGCGCCAGACCGACCGCCACATTGGCCTCCGCCCCGCCCACATAAGGGGTCAGTTCCGGCAGGGTGTACAGCGGATCACGACCGGCGGTGGACAGGCGGATCAGCAGTTCCCCGAAACAGGTGAAGGCTTTGGTCATGGCAGCATTCCGTTGGTGTTTTTGTTTGTCCGGAAGGGTTTAGAGCGCATCCCTATCCATGGGAAGCGCTTTTTGAAGCTGGCTTCATAGAAAGAGACGAGGCGTCGCCTTCCCATAAAAAAGAGGCGCCGGTGACCCGACGCCTCAAAGTCAGAAGGCTGTTGAACGCTTACGCTACTTTACACTCTGACCGGCTTAGAGCGTATTTCGATTGAATCGAAATCACGCTCTAAATTTTGGCTAACGTGCTTTTTTATCCGAAAAGTGCATCCCACTTTTCGGAAAGCGCTCTAATACTTGTAACGCAGACCCAGATAGTACTGACGACCCGACTTCGAGTAGTCATATAGCAGGTCCTGCGCCGTATTGCCCTGGACAGTGTTGTAGGCAATGAAGCGGTCATCGGCTTCGTTAGTCAGGTTGATCCCTTCCAGGATGAAGGTCAGGTTCTTGTTGATCTGATAGGTGACCTGAGCGTCGATATTGAAGGTCTCGTTCTTGCCCCAGAAGTCGGCCGACGAACCCGGATTGAGCTGCGACAGGTAGCCGTCACGATAGGCGAAGGCGACACGACCCGACAGCTTGTCGTCTTCGTAATAGGCCGTGATGTTCCACGCCTTGGGCGACAGGCCCAGCAGGTTGGCGCGCGTCGTCGTCGTGGCCGTTGCCGAGGTGTAGTAGTTAATCTGCGACTCGACATTGGTGTAGTTGATGATACCGCCCGTGTGACGCAGGAAGCCCGGCAGGAAGTGGAAGGGCTTTTGCAGCGAGATTTCATAGCCTTTCAGCTCACCGCCCGGCGTGTTGACGGGCGTGGTGACCGCATAGGTGACGTCCGACGCTTCGCCGAAGTCGGCAGGATTATAGCCGTAGTCCGACAACTTAGCCGTGGTTTGACGCTGCTGGATGTAGGACTTGATGTCCTTTTTGAACAGGGCCACCGTAAACAGGGTGTCCTTATCGACGTACCATTCGGCCGAGAAGTCGAGCGTATTGGCGCGTACCGGGTCCAGAGCCGGGTTACCCGTGGTGATGGTCTTGGCCGACGTGTTCACCGAACCGCCGCCCGGAATGATCGACAGGAGCGTCGGACGCGCCATGGTCTTGGCCGCGGCAAAGCGCAGATAGAGGCTCGGCACCGGCTGGATCATCAGGTTGAACGAGGGCAGATTGTCCTTGTACGAGCGTTCGACCGTCGTGCGCCGGAAGTTGTTGTTAGCCGTCCCGACGATACCCGTCGCCACCAGATTGGTTTCAACCTGACGCGTACCGATATTGCCGCGATAGGGCAGGCCCGCGATCTCACCGCTGAAGTCGGCTTGCAGGAACCAGCCATTATCAGTTTCGCTGGCCACGCGGTTATTGGTGCGCGACGACGAGTTGGTCGAGTTGGTGGTAAAGGTGCCCCAGCTATTGACGCAGTTACAGTCATAGCCAAAGGTCGAGCGGATCAGGTCAAGATTGGGGATCAGATAGGTATTGCCCGCCACCGAAACCGTCTGGCTGTACTTGGCGATATTGCTGTTGATTTCCGTGACGATATTGCCACTGGCATTTTCATTACGCGCATTGACGTCAGTGGTATAACGCCCGGATTCCGTCGAGTTGAAATCGTACTTCTTGGACGAAACACCTGCCTTGATCGTCACATTATCGGTGAGGTCAAACTTGGCATCCAGCCGCGTGGTGGTGAATTTATTCGTTACCTGCTGCGGACGCAGACGGATCAGCGAGGCATCGCCGCTCGCCGTGCTGGATGAATAGGTCCAGTAACAGGCCTGATCCGGCGTACAGCCATTCTTCGTGCTGTAGTTAAACTTCGGCGCCGTCATGTCGGTGAAATCGTAGGAATAGCCATCGACATCATAGGATTCGAGCGTGAAGGTCGTTTGTTCCGGCGTGTCCTGCACCGATTTCGACGAACCGATCATCAGCTTGGTCGAGAAGCGCTCACCCCAGGTCTGATCCCAGGTCAGATTGCCCTGGGTGAAGGTGGTGGTCAGCTCATCAAAGCGGTGTTCCGAACGGATATCGACATCGTTGAACGAAGCCTTGGTGATGGTGCCCTTACCGTCGATCGTATAGTCGTAGATGTCCGTCTGAGGGTTGCCCTGACCACTGCGGCTGAAGGAAATAGCTTCGATTTCCCACTCGTCGCGGTTGGCGCCGAACTTGGCGTACATGCCGTCCAGCGAGATCAGCGTGCCGTCAAACGGGCGCATCTGGAAGGAACCGGTGACGCCGAGACGCTTCTGCTCGGTTTCAAAGTGGTTGAAGCGCGGGATGCGCGGGTGCAGCGAGTTGGAGATCTTGGCCGCTTCGCCGGTCAGGGCCGGTTCCAGCGCCGAATTGGTGTTACAGACGCGCGTCGTGTTTGGCGTCGCGCCCCCACCGGTACAGGGCGTAATGGCCGTAAAGGTCTTGCCACCATCCGTCGAGAAGCTCTGGAAGCGCCCGATGTTTGACGCCGCATAGGCATTTTCCCAGCGGGTGGTATTGGCACCTTCTTCGATGACGGTACGCTCACCATAGGCCACCGACAACAGCGCCCCCAGCTTGCCATCGGCCCAGCGGTTGGAGATCATGAAGGTGCCGCGCGGCTCGGTCTTGCCCGACTTGTCGTTATAGCCAAACTGCACCGACGAGGCCATGGTGAAGCCCTTATAGTCGAACGGACGCGCTGTTTGCAGATCGACCGTGGCCCCCAGGGACCCTTCATCGACTTCGGCCGACATGGACTTGCGCACGGTCAGCGAGTTGAAGAGGTCGGCGGCGAAGACGTTGAAGTCAAACCCGCGACCGCGGTTGGTGCCGCCGGACGAATCCTTCGAGCCCGTAGTGGCCAGCGCCTCAAGGCCGTTGATGCGCGTGCGCGAAAATTCGGAGTTCAGGCCACGGACCGTGATCTGCTTGCCTTCACCGCCGTCGCGGTCAATCGACACGCCCGGAATGCGTTGCAGGGATTCGGCGAGGTTGAGGTCAGGAAACTGACCAATGTCTTCGGCCTTGATCACATCGACCATGTCGGTCGAGCGTTTTTTCTCGTTGATCGCCGTCTGAAGGCTGTTGCGGAAACCCGTCACGACGACGGTTTCGACGTCATCCGTTGCCGCCGGCGCGGCCTCCTGAGCCAGAGCCGGCATGGCCGCACCCGTGGCGACCAGCGCCAGAACGGATACGCCATAGCGGGCGATGGCGGACGCAGTACGACTGTGGTTGGACTTGGTTTTCATATTGTAACTCCCCGTTCGGCCCGCTGCACGCTCTTGGCTGGCGCGCTGATCAGGCAGTGGACGCCCTTTGAGGGCAGGTTTTTTTAATGTTGAAATGATACCGGTGTCAAACACGCATGGTAACCGGTGTCAGTGGCCTCAGCTAGACACAGGCGCGCACAAAAGACAAGCGCCTTCGTTCAGGTTGATTAAAAGGGTGACAAATCTGCCATAGGTGCACTCCCGCTGATATGACGCTCTGACGGCGCTTTTCGCCCCATAGTCGGCGCGGCCCTTTAACAAAGGCTGAATAAAAAAGGCGGCGGCCTCCCTGAGCGGCTTCTCTGGGCGGCCACCGTGTCATAAACATCACGCGAGTTCGGGGCGCGCCTCGGTCAGGGTAACGGTCTTCAGGCGAATCTGCGTCGTTTCATGGTGCGGACCCGCATAGGTCACCACCGACGACTGACCGGGCAGGATGTCGTGGATACCGGTCGTCGCCCCCGATGAGATCAACTGGCCCTTTGTCAGCGGACGCCCGCGCGCCGCCAGATGCCCAGCCAGCCAGCCTATGGCCTTCAGCGGGCCGCCCGGCATGGTGAACAGGCCGCCTTCGCCCACCACCTGACCGTCAATTTCAGTCGTGGCCGCATAGCCCTTCACCACCGCTTCGCTTAAGGCTTCGACCGTGCTTGAGGCGTCAAAGGCCGCCAGTTGCGTCCCCAGAATCAGGCCAAAATTATTGCCAAAATCAGACGCCACGACGGTCGGGCCCAGCTTGTTGATCGTCGGCAGCGGGGAGCCGGCCATCTCGACTCCGGCAAACAGCGCGTCGATCAGACGCAGGGCCTCGGCCTCGCTATAGTCGGTCTTGCCCGGTTCGGCATCGACGCCGATGCGGAAGACAAACTCGGCCTCGACCGCCGCAAAGCCGTTTTCAAAAACCGGGATTTCAACCTCGCCTTCAGAGGGTTTGAAGACGGTCTCAAAAATCGGGCCGGCCAGGCGCTCGGTGCCGTGTTCGGCCTGACGTTCCGGTGCCAGACGGCCGATCTTCCAGCCGATGACCGGGCGATCCCACAGTCTGATCGCCTCTTCCTGAATGGCGTAGGAGTCCGTCAGCACCGCCGGAATCTGCCCCGGATAGTCGCTGAGGGCGCGCGCCGCGCGACGGGCGGCAACAAAGTTCTGGGCAATGTCTTTGAGGCTCATAGGGTGTCCTTTGTGCGTATCCCTTCGGACAGGGCCCACATGAGGGCCCCCACGCCCTTGGGATCATTGGGGGTGATTTTTTCGGAGAGGTAGTAGGCGTAGGAGCCGTCACGATAGGGCACATTGCCAAGCCCGGCCACACCGCACACACCATTGAGCGCCGACGGCGTCACAAAGCGCGCGCAGACGGCTTTCAGCGACTCGACGCCCGTGCGGCCCGTGTCTTCGGACATAATGCCCAGACGCGCCGCCTTCATCAGGCCATAAGCGACCATCAGCGAGGCCGAGGCCTCTTCGTAATTGCCTTCGCGCGCGCCCTGATCGACGACCTGATACCACAGGCCGTTGTCCGAGCGGAACTTCAGCAGGGCCTCAAGCGTGCGGCGGGTAATGTCGGCAATATCGGCACGCAGGGAGGCGCCGAACCCGTCGGAAGCCTCATAGACATCGACCAGCGCCCCGATCCACCAGCCCATGGCCCGGCCCCAAACGTTTTGGGACAGACCGGTCTGCTTATCAGCCCAACGCTCGGTGCGGCTTTCGTCCCAGCCGTGGGCATAGAGACCGTTACCCTTTTGCAGAGTGTGATCGACGAAGCGGAACTGCGCCACCGTGTCGGCAAACAGGGCTTCGTCCTGAGTTATGCGGGCGTATTCGGTCTGAAACGGCTGGGCCATAAACAGGCCATCCAGCCACACCTGATGCGGATAGATCTGCTTGTGCCAGTAATTGCCCGACTGCGTGCGCGGATGGTCCTTGAGCTGCGCAAACTGCACGTCCATCGCCGTGCGGAAGCGGGCCTCACCCGTAATGGCGTAGAGCGGAAACAGGATCTTCCCGCCGTTGACATTGTCGATATTGTATTCCTGCGGGTGGAAGGTTGGCATGGAGCCATCGGGCAGGACGCGCGTTTGCATCTCACCCAGAATATAGTCAAGAAACACGCGATCCTGCGTCACCTGATAGAGGTCGAGCGCCCCCTTCCACACCACGCCGTCTTCGTAGTTCCAGTGCGGGCGATAGGGCTCCCAGGTGCGGAAATAACCGCTGATGAAGGCGGGGACAGAGTCGCCAAAGCGCGCCAGAGACGTGGTTGTCTGCGGCGACAGATCGAAGGCGCGCTGCGTTGGTGCCGCGGCGACATCGACGGGGATGTTGTGTTTCAGGTCAAGCATGTGACATTTTCCAGCGTAAGGGTTTCGCCGCTCTGGCCGTCTATGTCCAGCGCGTTTGTGCGAAGATGTCTGACATTGGCGATCAGGCCGCCGAGACGCGCCACGGGCGCAATCGAAGCGGCCATATCGGGTTCGCCGGGCTGCGCGTCGGGGTCGAAGCGCAGGCGGATGTGGTCGAGCGTCAGGCCGTCCACCGGCTGCTCCGGCAGGCCCAGCACGTAGAGGCCCGCGTGACGCACACCTGTGGCGTCGATATGGCTCAGATGGATGTCGCCGATGGAGGGCGTACCGTCATCGACCGGGCGAGGGTTACGGTCGCCCACATAGTCCGTTTGGCCGTCCGGATCGCACCAGTAGAAGCTGTTGATCACGAAGGCCGTGCCGACGCCCTCCATGCGGATATGGCGGCAATTGAGACCCCGGATCACCGCCTCCCGCCCACGGCCACGCCGCGTTTTCAGGCGGATACCGCGATCGGTGTTTATAAACAGACAGGTCTGTACGGACACGTCATAGACACCCGAGGCCATCTCCGATCCGATGACCACGGCCCCATGACCGTCGCGCATCCGGCAGTTGGAAATACGCACACGGCGGGTTGGACGCACAGTGCGTCTCGCCATGCTGATCTTGCCTGACTTTAGCGCGATGCAGTCGTCGCCCACGGCAAAATCGACGCCGCTGATGACAATATCGGTGCTGCTTTCCGGATTGAGGCCATCCGTATTGGGGCTGTCGGCCGGGGCCTCGATGCGCAGGTCAGCAAAGGTCAGACCACGCGACAACAGCGGGTGGAGCGTCCATGACGGGCTGTTTTTCAGGGTCAGACCGTGCAGTATGACCTGTTCGCTTTCGACCATAAAGATCAGGCGCGGACGCCAGCCGACAAACCGCGCCTTGGGCTTTTCCCACCAGGTGTCAAACCCGGCCTGACCGTCGATGACACCGCGCCCGTAAAGCTGCACGTTGCGCGCAAACAACAGGTTGAACAGGGCGGCGTGGCAGGCCTCCGCCTCGCCTTCCCACGACCCGAGACAGGTCCGTTCCGTCCCCTCGGCGTCCGGTAGTACACCCGGTAAGACCGGCCATTTTGTTATATCGCGATGACCCAGCACGTCTGCACCGTCGCACAGTTCGACGGCCATATCGCTTTTGAGGAACAGGGGCGCGGTCAGGTAGCGCCCGGCGCTTAGTCGCACTAGACCGCCCGGCGGGCAGGCCATCAATGCGGCCTGAAGCGCCGCCGTATCGTCGCTGACGCCATCGCCTTTGGCCCCGAAGGCGCGCGGATCAACCACGGCCTTGCAGGCGGCGGTCCGCACCACCAACCGGTCGGCCCCAACGCGCACCGCGTATTGTGTGTCCGGTCGCAGATCATACAGCGAAAAGACATTCCGGTCTGTCCGCAACGCCAGCGCGCCATCCACCCATACGTCGCGCGGGGCATCCGCGGCCCAGATCGAGCCGTCATCGACCTCAAAGCTCAGGGCCGTCGGCAGGACAGCCAGACAGCGCAGACCCGTCATCGCACGACGCGGTGCAGGATGGCGTTGATGTCGTCATAGAGGCGGTCGCCGGCCTCGCGTTCGCTCAGGCGGCCATAGCCCAGCGCCTCCAATATGTCCTGAAAGCCGTCGCGCACGCGCGGATGTTCGAACCACGGGCTTTCGACTACATGGATCTGCGCCGCCGCCAGTTGCGCCTCGCTCTGCTGCTGGATAGGCGTGATCAACCCTTCCTTGTCGAGCAGGGTGCGCGCCGCCTTGGATACCGGCACGCCGCGTTTCAGCCCCATGGCGCGGATGCCGGCCGGGTCGTTGAGCAGAAACTCGATCAAAAGCGCCGCTTCGTCCGGGTACGCCGTTTTGGCATTGACCGCGAACATCATGGCGGGACGATACATCATCCCGGCGTCCTTCGCCCCCGGCCGCAGCAGATAGGGGGCCAGCGCCAGTGTCTGCTTTCCGGCCAGCGTGTCGCTATATTTATCGATCGAGCTGTTCCACTGGAAGGTACCGGCGAACTGGCCGTTGATCCACGGCCGCATCTCCTGTTGCGCCACATTGCCATAGGAGGCGCGCACCTGCGCGCTGGGCCAGACGTGTTCGCGCGTCATGCGGGCGTAAAGGCCCGCAAAGTCGTACATATCGGCCCGCGTACAGTTGAGCGATTTCGTCTCGGCATTGATCAGGGGCTTACCCGTGCCCTGCACCACATAGGTGCGGGCGAGCGCGATAAACTCCAGAAACAGGCCATCGAGCGGATAATAGCCCGTACCCAGTTTTTCGCGGAACTGCGGCCCGCGTGCAAACAGCTCGTCCCAGGTCGTGGGCAGGCTGAGGCCCGCCTTCTGATAGGTGGTCTGGTTGAGATAAAACAGACGCGCGGCGTTCGACACCGCAACGGCGTTCAGCACGCCCTTATTGGTACCCATGCCGAGCGTGCGCGCATCGAACTGGCTGAGGTCGAGCTTGTCCGTCAGCTTTTTCAGGTCGTAGAAGCCCGTACCGTCGCGCGAAAACAGGGTCTGCCAGTACCAGTTGATCTGCATAACGTCGGGGGCGGTCCCCCCGGCGATCTGCGTCGTCAGCCGCTCCAGATGGCCGGCAAAGCCCGTATATTCGCCGCGCACGCGGATGCCGTGCTTTTCCTCGAACAGGCGCAGCGCCTCAAGCGTCGCCTTGTGCGCCGAAGACCCGCCCCACCAACTCATGCGCAATTCACGCCCGGTTGAAGGGGCCGGGCGCGGCTTTGAGCAGGCGGTGAGCGCGGCGGCAGAGGCGCCCAGCAGGACGAACCGGCGGTGAAGTCTGTAAGCGTCCATCGCCCTACCCCTTCACCGCGCCGGAGGTGACGCCTTCGACGAAGTATTTCTGCGCCAGGAAGAACAAGATCAGCGAGGG
>NZ_JAIWNX010000287.1 GCF_020217185.1 Asticcacaulis sp. | reverse complement strand
TGCCAGCGCGATCGTGGACATGGCCAGAATCTCGTTCCACGAGGTGGCTTCGGTCACGTCGATCGACATTTTGAGCGCCAGCGCCACGGGATACTTTTCCACCGACGACAGGTAGATCAGCGGCTGAAGGAAGTCGTTCATCGACCACATGAACTGAAACAGCGCGACCGAAATAATGGCCGGCAGGATGACCGGACAGACGATCAGGGTCAGGACCTGAAACGAATTGCAGCCGTCCATCACCGCCGCCTCTTCCATATCGAGCGGCAGGGAGCGCATGAACTGGATGATCATGAAGACGAAGAAGCCTTCGGTCGCAAAGGCCTGCGGCGCATATAGCGGCAGGTAGGTATCGAGCCAGCCGAATTCGCGGAACATCAGATATTGCGGGATCAGCAGGACCGACTTCGGCAGCAGCACCGTGGCCATCAGCAGCGCAAACAGCCACTTGCGGCCGGGGATGGCAAAGCGTGCAAAGCCATAGGCGACGATGACCGACGAAATGACCGTGACAATCACCTTCGGCACCACGATCTTCATAGTGTTAAGAAGGTAGGTCGCGAACGTGTATTCGGTCGAGGTCTTCCAGCCGTTGATGAAACCGTCCGTGGTCGGATTTTTGGGAATGAAGCCCACGGAAGAAAAGATTTCAGCGTTGTTTTTGAACGCTCCGCCGATCATCCACAACAGCGGATAGATCATCAGAAAGCCCACGAGAATCAGCAGGCCATAACGCACGAAGGCATTGATCACCGGCAGATGTTTGCGCCAGCCGTGATCAGCCGGGTTGAGCGAAGACGCCATATCAGTGTCCTCCCTTATCGTCGCGGTCCTGCGCATAAAACACCCAGTGTTTCTGCGACCAGAAGGCCACCGCAGTGAAGACGGCGATGATGATAAACAGCACCCAGGACAGGGCCGAGGAATAGCCCAGATTGAAGTATTTGAATGCCTCTTCGTAGATCATCAGCGGCAGCAGATAGCTCGATTTGAGCGGTCCGCCGGCGGTGATGATGTAGGGGCCGTTGAACTCCTGAAACGCCTGCACGATCTGCATGATGAAGTTGAAAAACAGCACCGGCGTCAAGAGCGGCAGGGTGATCATGAAGAACTGTTTGAGGCGCGACGCCCCATCGAGATCGGCGGCCTCATAGAGGTCTTCGGGGATGGCCTTCAGACCGGCCAGAAACACCACCATGGCCGAGCCGAACTGCCACAGGCGCAAAAGCACGATAGAGAACATGGCGGTGGTGGGCTCCCCCAGCCAGTTGACACCGCCGATACCGATACCGGCCAGCGCCTGATTGAGCAGGCCGTCACCGGCAAAGACGAAGCGCCAGACCACCGCGATGGCGACGCTGCCGCCCAGAATCGAGGGCAGATAGAAGGCCGTGCGGAAAAGGCCGATGCCTTTCAGCTTGAAATTCAGAACCACGGCGATGAACAGGGCAAAGGCCAGTTTCAGCGGCACGGTGATAAAGACGTAGGCAAAGGTGACGCCCAGCGACTGCCGGAAGGTCGAGTCCGCCGCCATCTCCGTATAGTTGGACAGGCCGACGAAATTGGCCGCCCCCAACTGATCCTGAAGCCGCGCATCGGTGAGGCTGAGCACAAAGGAGGCGACGAACGGAAAGGCCGTGAACAGCAGAAAGCCGATCACGAACGGGGTAATATAAAGGCTGCCGATCCACTTGTTGCTATACATGGACGGACTCGTCTGTCTTATCAGCAAAGTCGGGCGAAACCCCGATGGCCTGACCGTCCTCAGCAAACAGATGCGCGCGGTTGAGGTCGATTTTCAGGCGCACTTCCTGATGGTTATAAAGCGCCGCCTCACCGTCGAGCTTCATGATCAGCGGCTCGCCTTCACTGTCTTTCAGCGTTACATAGGCGAAGGTTTCGCCGCCCAGACGCTCGATCAGGATGACGTAGCCGCTGAGGTGCGCCTCTTCGTCTGTCGCGGCCAGATGCAGGTTTTCCGGGCGTACGCCAAAGGTCACATTGGCCCCTGCCGCGACCTGTGCGCCGACGCGCGGCACAGACAGGATGGTCTGCGGCAGGTCGAGCCCGACGGCGTCTGACGACACCTCGCGCACGCGGGCCTTGATGGTATTCATGCGCGGCGACCCGATAAAGCCCGCGACGAACAGGTTGGCTGGCTTGCGGTACAGATCAAGCGGCGAGCCCACCTGTTCGATACGCCCGGCGTTCAGCACCACGATCTTGTCGGCCAGGGTCATGGCCTCGACCTGATCGTGCGTCACATAGACCGAGGTGGCATTGAGCTTGGTATGCAGCCGCGCGATTTCGACACGCATTTGCCCGCGCAGCGCCGCATCGAGATTGGACAGCGGTTCGTCAAACAAAAAGACATCGGGCTGACGCACAATGGCGCGACCAATGGCGACGCGCTGACGCTGCCCGCCGGACAGGGCCTTGGGGCGGCGCTTCAGAAGATGCGTCAGTTGCAGCGTTTCCGCCGCCGCATTGACCTTGTGCTCGATCTCGGCCTTGGGCAGACCCTGAATCTTCAGGGCAAAGGCGATATTGTCGAACACCGTCATGTGCGGATAGAGGGCGTAGGACTGAAACACCATGGCCACGCCGCGCTTCGACGGGTGGGCGTAGGTGACATCGCGGCCTGCGATATCAATCTGGCCTGAGGTCGGCGTTTCAAGGCCCGCAATCAGGCGCAGCAGGGTCGATTTCCCGCAGCCCGACGGCCCGACAAAGACCACCAGCTCGCCCTTTTTAACCTCCAGCGAGACGCCCTTGATGACCTCATGGCCATTAAAGGTCTTGCGCACATCCGTAAGTCTGACACTGTCAACCGACACGTTTCCCCACTTTTGATCTGATTATTCTTGATTGGCTTCATGTGTAGGGGAAACCGGTGTCATTTTCAACGGTGATTATGCACACAGGCAAAAATTCCGGCTATGATAAGGGGCTGTCTCAGGATAGGTAGCGCACAGCGACGTGCAAACGGTTTTCGGACCCTTGCGCCGCTTCGCGGCTTGCTGTCCCTCGCTTAGCCCGCTATTGAAGCATCCACGCGCACATTCACGCAAAAACACGCAGGAAGACTTTTATGAAAATCGCTCTGATCAACGAAAACAGCCAGGCCGCCAAGAACGGCATCATTTTCGACGCCCTGAAGACGGTCGCTGAGCCGCTGGGCCACACGGTTTTCAACTACGGTATGTACAGCGCTGATGATTCGGCCTCGCTGACCTACGTGATGAACGGCCTGCTGGCCGGTATCCTGCTGAACTCGAAGGCGGCCGATTTCGTCGTCACCGGCTGCGGCACCGGCATGGGCGCCATGCTGGCCTGTAATGCGATGCCGGGCGTGTTCTGCGGTCTGGTCATCGACCCGACCGACGCCTTCCTGTTCGGTCAGATCAATGACGGCAATGCCATCTCCATGCCCTATGCCAAGGGCTTTGGCTGGGCCGCCGAACTGAACCTGCAGGACGTCTATCGCAAGCTGTTCGACGGTGAACGCGGCCTCGGCTATCCGAAGGAACGCGCGCAGATCATGGCCAAGAACCGCGGCATCCTGAAGGACCTCAAGGCCGCCTCGTGCAAGGACATGCTGACGGTTCTGAAGACCGTCGATCAGGACCTTTTGAAGGCCGCCGTCGCCGGTGAGAAGTTCTCGGAATACTTCTTCGCCAACGCGCAGGACGAAGAGATCAAGGCCTATATCAAGGGCATTGTGGGCTAACACCCAGCCTCGACGGCATACAAAAAACCCCTTCCGTTTCGCCCGGAAGGGGTTTTTTCTTTTGGGGCTTGTAGCGGAACGATCTGAGGCGCAAACAGCATCTCGTGACAGCGCCTCCCCTGATTTCAGGGGAGGCGGATTTTGGAGCGAAGCGAGAAAAGACGGTGGGGTTAATTTCGCAGCTTTAACCCCTCCCGGCGCTACGCGCCACCCTCCCCTGAAATCAGGGGAGGCGCTTTGCAGGAACAGTGTTTCCCTCTCAGATTGCTCCGCTTTAAAATCCAAACTTCACGGCATATAAAAAAACCCCTTCCGTTTGCACGGAAGGGGTTTTTCTTTGATCGGATTAGAGCGCTTAGCGCGCCAGCCAGCCGCCATCCACCGGGATGATCGCGCCGTTGACATAGTCCGACGCCGGCGCGGCGAGGAAAACGGCCGCCCCACCGAGGTCGGACGGCTCACCCCAGCGACCCGCCGGAATGCGGTCGAGGATGGCCTTGTTGCGATCGGCATCGGCGCGCAGTTGCGCGGTGTTGTCGGTCGCCATATAGCCCGGCGCGATGGCGTTCACGGTAATACCCTTGCCAGCCCATTCGTTGGCCAGAAGACGGGTAATACCGGCAATACCGGACTTCGACGCGGTATAGGACGGGACGCGGATACCGCCCTGGAAGGAGAGCATCGAGGCGATATTGATGATCTTGCCATAGCCCTGAGCGATGAAGTGACGACCCACGGCCTGCGCCATGAAGAAGGCGCCCTTGATGTTGACGTTCATCACGTCGTCCCAGTCTTTTTCCGAGAAGTCCACGGCGTCGGCGCGACGGATCAGACCGGCATTGTTAACGAGGATGTGCAGGCCGCCCAGTTCGTCGATCGCGGTCTTCACCACGCGCTCGATGGGCTCCAGCGTGCCGAGATTGGCGTCGATATTGACGAACTTGCGGCCCAGCGCCTTGACCTTCTCGCCGGTTTCATCGGCAGGCACGATGCCCACGGCGGCGATGTCTGCACCGGCTTCGGCCAGGGCCAGCGCAATGCCCTGCCCCAGACCCGTATTGGCGCCGGTGACGAGCGCGACCTTACCGGTCAGATCAAATGGATGGCTCATGAAATATCTCCCTTTTTCAATCCTTCCCCCTACTCAGCAAGAGCGGAGGAGCACGAGGCAGAGCCTCGCCAAACTAAGACGCCAAAAAATCTCGACGGGCCGCCCCTAGAGATTTTTTGACCGTTCTGAAACCACCTCTCGATGCACCAGCATCGGGAGGTGAGACTAGAGCGTTTTCGCTCAAGTGGATACCGGTTGAGCGTTAAAAAACGCGACAAAACAAAAACTTAGAGCGACATTTCGATTCAGAATGAACGAAATGCGCTCTAAGCGAGCTGACAGATGTCCAGCACCTTCATGTCGGTATAGTCGAGGTTTTCGCCGCCCATGGCCCAGATGAAGGCGTAGTTCGAGGTGCCCGCGCCCATATGGATCGACCACGGCGGTGAGACGACGGCTTCGTTGTTCTGGATGACGATATGGCGCGCGGCGTCCGGCTGCCCCATGAAGTGGAAGACGCGGTCGTTTTCACCGAGGTTGAAGTAGAAATAGACCTCCGAGCGGCGGTCGTGCAGGTGCGGCGGCATGGTATTCCACACCGAGCCGGGGGCCAGAATGGTCAGGCCCAGCAGCAACTGGCACGATTTGGCCGTGGTCGGCACGATATACTGATAGATGACGCGCTGGTTCGATTGCTCCAGCGAACCACGCTCCAGCGGCACGGCCTGATCTATCGAAATCTTGACCGTCTCATAGCGCGCATGGGCGGGCGTTGAGGTCAGGTAATAGAGCGCCGGATTGGCCGCATCGTTCGACGCGAAGACCACATCCTTTGTGCCCATCGGGATGTACAGGCCATCCTTTTGACTGAGATCATAGGCGACGCCATCGACGGTCACCACCCCAGCACCACCGCCGACATTGATCACGCCCAGTTCGCGGCGCTCAAGGAACGGGTGACCGGCGGCCGAAGCCGGTTCGGTCTGATCGGGCAGGCGCACGCTCTGCGACACCGGGGCGACGCCACCGACCACAAAGCGTTCGAAATGGGTGTAGTTGAGGACCACCGAGTCCGGGGCAAACAGGCCCTGCATCAGGTATTTGTCACGCAGATCATCCGTATCCGCATAGGCCATCATGTCCGGATGGGTGGCGTGATAAATCTTGGCGTACAAAGACGTCTGGCACATGGCAGCAGCTCCGGTTTTTTATAATCAGCCCCGGGCGCGACGGCGCGGCGCTTTCCATCCCTGCGCGACGAAATCCCGGTTTACGGGATGCTTCGCCACATAATGAGACTTCCTATAGCGACAAATGAAAAGGAAGGAAACCGGTTTCCTTCCTTTTCTGTCAACGATTTTATTGCAGGTTGACGAAGGCCCCGCCATCGACCAGAAGCGACGCCCCTGTCACATATCCGGCCAGTTCTTCGCAGGCGAGGAAGATGACCGGCCCGGCAAGATCTTCGGGTTGCCCCAGACGGCCCAGCGGAATGCGGCCTTCCATGTAGCTGCGCTTGGCCTCATCAGCCAGGTCATCCTTGTTAATGTCGGTCAGGATGGTGCCGGGCAAAACGGCGTTGCAGCGGATGCCATGCTTACCCAGCGCAATGGCGGTCGATTGCATCAGCGACAGCACACCGGCCTTGGTCGGCGTGTAGTGCGTCTGGAACTCACCGCCGACCAGTGCCGAGATGGAGGAGACGGCGACGATGGACCCGGCGAAGCCGTTGGCCTTCTTGCCCTGCTTGACCATCTGGTTGGCGGCGGCCTGACACATATAATATGCGCCGTTCAGGTTCACCTTGATGGTGCGGTCCACCACATCGACCGGCATGTCGAGGAAGCCGTGGAAGGGGCAGATGCCGGCATTGTTGACGAAGGTATCGACGCGGCCATAGGCCTCCACCGCGGCCGCCACAAAGGCCGTCGCCGAAGCCGGGTCAGCGACGTCGCCACGCAGCGCAAAGGCTTCGCCCCCGAAACCGCGGATTTCCTTCACCGCTGATTCGGCGGCGGCTTCATCCCCCGCATAGTTGATACCCACCTTCGCGCCCTGACGCGCCGCCCCGATGGCAATAGCGCGACCAATGCCTTTTGAGCCGCCGGTGACCAGCAATACCTTGTCCTTGAGCAACATCTTTTGTCTCTTCTCTCTGACCGGAAGCGCGAAACGCCCCCCGTTTCCTTCCATCTATTGGTGTATTGCCTGCTGCGACAGGCGAATAAATTTGGGCCCCAATCGGTAGCCGCCACCACTGCCGTCGCGCGGGGCCACGCTGAGATAGCCCTGCTCGACAAGGGTCGAGGCCAGACGATAGGCGGTGGAACGCGCAAGGCCCGCGGTTTCGGCGATTTCGCTTAAACTGCCCCGCCCCGACGCCACCGCCTCGACGATCATCAACCCACGGACAAGGGTCTGGCTACCGCCAGGTTTGTCGCGCTTGGGTTCGGTGGTCGGCGGATTTGCGTTCATGCCCGGTTTCGACGTTTCTGCGTTCACGCTTGACGTTTTTTGCTTGATAAGCCTTGGCTTAATTTCATATATTGGAATAAATAGATTGGCAATCGCATTTATGCTCATTATTGAGCAATTTCACCACAAACCGATCATTTCCGGTCCTCCCGGAACCGCATTCGACACGCAGGGTTAAAAAGGCTTCTATTATGGGTTACCCCAAGATCAAGCAGGTGCGCGCATACGTCATTAAAGGTGGCGAGGGCGGCGGCGGCGCCGATTACCACGATCAGGGCGAAGGCCACTGGATCGACAATCACATTGCGACCTCCATGGGGCGCTATCCGGAATATCGCCAAAGCCGCAAGAGCTTCGGCATCAATGTGCTGGGCACGCTGGTCGTTGAAATCGAAGCCGATGACGGCACGGTCGGTTTTGCGGTGACGACCGGCGGCGAGCCCGCCTGCTATATGGTCGAAAAGCACTTTGCCCGCTTCCTCGAAGGCCGCAACCCGTTCGAATATGAGCGCATCTGGGATCAGATGTATTTCGGCTCGCAATACTATGGCCGCAAGGGGATTGTCGTAAATGCGATTTCCGGCGTCGATCTGGCCCTGTGGGACCTGATGGGCAAGCTGCGTCAGGAGCCGGTCTATCATATGCTGGGCGGCGCGGTGCGCGACGAACTGCAATTCTATGCGACCGGCGCGCGCCCGGACCTCGCCAAGGAGATGGGCTTTATCGGCGGCAAGCTGCCGCTCTATCACGGCCCCATCGAAGGCGACGAAGGCCTGAAGAAGAATGTCGAGCTGATCGCCGATATGCGTTCGCGCGTCGGTGAAGACTTCTGGCTGATGTACGATTGCTGGATGGCGCTCGACGTCAACTACGCCACCAAGCTGGCGCACAAGTGCCACGAGTACGGTCTGAAGTGGATCGAAGAAGCCATCAATCCGGACGACTACTGGGGCTATCAGCAACTGAAGAAGAACGTCCCGGCCGGGATGCTGGTCACCACGGGTGAGCACGAATCGACGCGCTGGGGCTTCAAGATGCTGCTGGAAATGGGCTGCTGCGACATTATCCAGCCGGATGTGGGCTGGTGCGGTGGCGTCACCGAGCTTCTGAAGATCTCGGCCCTGGCTGACGCGCACGGCGCGCTGGTCGTGCCACACGGATCGTCCGTGTACAGCTATCACTTCGTCATTACGCGTCACAACTCGCCGTTTGCCGAGTTCCTGATGATGGCGCCGAAGGCCGATCACGTGGCGCCGATGTTCCATCCGCAACTGCTCAATGAGCCGATCCCGGAAAAGGGCCGCCTGAAGGTCACCGCACTTGATAAGCCGGGCTTCGGGGTGGACCTGAACCCCGAAGTGAAGCTCTATCGCCCCTACGAACATTGATGAAACTCACCCCTGAAGGCCTTGCCTTCAGGGGTGGTCCATATCGTCAGATCAAAGCTAGAGACGGCTCGTCGCTTTGATCTGGCTTTATTTTTGAGGAAAGCCTTATGAAACTCGTGCGTTTTGGCCCCAAGGGTCAGGAAAAGCCCGGCGTGATCGACGCTGACGGCAAACTGCGTGATCTGTCGTCGGTCGTGGCCGACATCACCCCCGAAGAGGTGCGCCTGTCGAAGCTGGCCGGCCTCAAGGCCACCGACGTCTCGGCCCTGCCCGTCGTCGAAGGCGACGTGCGTTATGGCGTGCCGGTCAACAAGATCGGCAAGATCATCGCGGTGGGCCTCAACTATGCCGACCACGCCGCCGAATCGAACCTGCCCGTGCCGCCGGAACCCATCTTCTTCACCAAGGCCGTGACCTCGCTCACCGGCCCCAATGACGAGGTGATGAAGCCGCGCGATGCGACCAAGATGGACTGGGAAGTCGAACTGGGCCTGATCATCGGCAAGACCTGCCGCTATGTCGAGGAAGCCGACGCACTCAGCCACGTCGCGGGCTATGTGCTGGTCAACGACATTTCCGAGCGCGCCTTCCAGAAGGAGCGCGGCACGCAGTGGGTCAAGGGCAAGGGCTGCGACACCTTCTGCCCCACCGGCCCGTGGCTGGTGACGCCGGAAGAAATCGGCGACGTGCACAATCTCGACATGTTCCTCAACGTCAATGGCGAGCGTATGCAGACCGGCAATACGAAGACCCTGATCTTCAACGTCGCCCACTGCATCAGCTACATTTCGCGCTTCATCACCCTGCAACCGGGCGATCTGGTCATCACCGGCACGCCGCCGGGCGTCGGCGAAGGCAAGAAGCCCAACCCGATCTACCTCAATGCGGGCGACACCATGCACCTCGGCATCACCGGCCTCGGCGAACAGCGCCAGACCGTTGTGCCCTTCTCGCTCGACCATCAGGAGATCATCGGCTAATGACCTACGCTGGACGTTTCGATAATCGCTGCGCCGTCATCACCGGTGCCGCCGGGGGCCTGGGTAAGGCCGCCGCTCAACGCATCATCTCTGAGGGCGGCAAGGTCGTCCTGTGGGACCTGAACGCCGAACTGCTGGAAACCACCGCCACGGAAATCGGCGCGGCTGGCTTTGTGGCGCTCGATGTCTCCAAGCTGGAGGAAGTCTCTGCGGCCGCCAAAAAGTCCGCGGAAATCCTGGGCAAGATCGACATTCTGGTCGCTTCGGCGGGCATCACGGGCGCGACCGTGCCGGTTTGGGAATTCCCGGTCGAGTCGTGGCTGAAGGTCATGGACATCAATCTCAACGGCCTGTTCTACTGCAACCGTGAGATCAT
>NZ_JAIWNX010000286.1 GCF_020217185.1 Asticcacaulis sp. | reverse complement strand
CCCCTTCATGCTGGAAAACGGCTATGGCCGCATCGTCAATGTCGCCTCCGTCGCGGGTAAGGAAGGCAATCCGAACGCCTCGGCTTACTCTGCATCGAAAGCGGGCGTGATCGGCTTCACCAAGTCGCTGGGCAAGGAACTGGCCACCAAGGGCGTCATCGTCAACGCCCTGACCCCGGCCACCTTCGAGTCGCCTATTCTGGCGCAACTGCCGCAGAGCCAGGTCGATTATATGCGCTCGAAAATCCCGATGGGGCGTCTGGGCATTGTCGATGAATCGGCCGCCATGGTGTGCTTTATGGCCTCGGAAGAGTGCTCCTTCACCACTGCCTCGGTGTTTGATACGTCGGGTGGTCGCACGACCTACTAAATGATCTGACGGCGGCGCCTGACGGGGCCGCCGTTCTCTTATAACAAAGCACAAAAATCGCTATGGTGAGTCGAAAAGACTTAGCCGACGAATGCTCTAGCGTAGTTGAGTACGTTAGCCGCGTATCGCAGACGGATGAGGCTTTGCAGACCTCCAGAGCGGCTGGCTCGGAGGAAACGTGACCAAACTGCCCTTTATCGACGCCCATATCCACCTGTGGGACCTCGACCATCTGCGCTACGGCTGGCTGAGCGCGCCGTTCGACGATACCGGCGTCAATGGCTCGACCGAGGCCATCGCCTCGACCTACCTTCCCTCCCATTATCAGGCCGACGCCACAGGGTTCGACGTGCGCGGCACCGTGCATATCGACGCCGGTGCGCATCCGGACGACGCCCTGGCCGAGACGCAGTGGCTGCAAACGCTGCATGAACAGACCGGTCTCCCTACAGCGATTGTCGCCTTTGCCGGGCTGAACGATCCGAAGGTCGAAGCCTTGCTGGAAGCCCATACGCAGCATTCCGCCGTGCGCGGCATCCGCCACATCCTCAACTGGCACCCCAACCCCTATTTCAGCTACACGCCCGCCAATTTGCTGGAGGACCCGCAGTGGCAGGCCGGCTATGCCCTTCTGGCCAAATACGGCCTGTCCTTCGACCTGCAAATCTACGAAAACCAGATGGCGGCAGCGGCGGCTCTGGCGGCCAAGCACCCTGATATTCCGGTCATGCTCAATCACGCCGGTATGCCGGTTAATGACGGCGAGGGCTATCTGAGCCGCTGGGTAGCGGGCCTGAAGGCGCTGGCCGCCCAGCCGCATGTCTCGGTGAAGATTTCCGGCATGGGCTTTGCCAATCGCCACTGGACGACCGAGTCCATCCGCCCGCTGGTGATGACCGTCATCGACATTTTCGGCACCGACCGCGTGATGTTTGCGTCTGACGTGCCGACCGACAAGCTGTTCTCGGACTACAAGACCATCATGGAGTCGTTTGACGCGGTGACCCGTGATTTCTCCGACGCTGAGCGCAAGTCCATGTTCGCGGGCAATGCCAACCGGCTTTATCGTCTAAACCTTGCGCTCTGATACCAACGGCCGAAGATGCTGACCGCATCCGGCCGTTGAAGACACGAGACTGTCTCATATGTGTCAGGGACATGAGACAGTCTCGAAGGGCATACCAAGAGTCATTTTCAATGACCCTTGGTATGAGACTACTCTGTCTCGTTACCGTCCCAGTCGCGGGTGTCGGGGAATTTTTTGCGGAAGGCGCGCCATTCCGCCGCCTCCTGCTCGAAGATATGCAGGTCGTGGCATGCCCCGTTTTTGAAGACGTGATTTTTCAGCACGCCGACATGGCGATAGCCGTTGAACACCTGAGAACGAACCACGCGGTCGTTCCAGTGGACGATGTGATTGACCAGCTTATGCAGGCCCAGCGTGCAGAAGGCGTGGTTCAGCGTGCCGATGAAATTAAAAGCCGACAGGGCCGGTGACACGGCCTCATCACCGACATAAGCCCCCACCTCGCCTATACTATTGGCACGATCGGTTATTGTGAGCGAGGTATAGCCGACATCACGGCCTTCGATGCAGATGATGCGGTGATGATAGTCGTCACGGCTGGCGCAGCGTTCGATCCAGCCGCGCTGGCGCTCGATATCGTAGGGCACGTCGGTGAGCATGAATTGCGTGATGCGCGCCGATGTGCGCCAATCCAGCAATAGCTTGGCGTCGTCCGGTTGCACCGGCCTGTAGCTTAAAAACTCATACACGGGTCATGGCCTCCACTATACGTTCCGCGCCGCGCCCATCGACCAGAGCATGAGCCCTGGCCGCCTCGGTCACCCGGCCGAGCACATCAGACAGAAGGGTCTTTACCTTGTCTTTGAAACCGTCGGGCCAGCCGTCGCGTGCATCCAGCACCGGATAGGGCGAGGCGCTGAGCAAGGCCGCCTGATTATCGACCACCACCATGACCAGAGCGGGCAGGCCCATGGCGGCAACCTCGCCGACACTGCCGCCGGCCGCCGTGACGACCAGAGACGCCCCGCTTAACACCTCAGCCACATTGTCCGGCGACAGATAGAGTTTCAACGCCGCATGGGCCGCACACAGGCGTCGCAGGGCATCGACATCGCCATTGGCCGGGCCGACGATCAGGCGGATATCGTAATGAGGCGCGACCTCAAGCAGGGCTTCGGCGCACAGGGCGGTAAACCCTTTGGGGTCCGATCCGCCAAAAAGGACGCTGATGTGCGCGCGGGCTGATGTGGGGTAGGTGCGCCGGAATTCGTGGCGGATGGGCGCATAGTCCGGCCCCAAGCAGAGCTGCGCATCCGGGGCGATTTCGGCATACATCTCTGGCGATGCCGAAGCGGCGGCATTGATCACCAACTGCACCTTCAGCGGCCGCACCTGCGCCAGATCATCAAACACGGCCAGCCGATAATCCGCATACAGATCGGTATAGAAGTCAGCCCCCACCGCGTAGGAATCGACCAGCAACAGCTCGCCCGTGGGCACGCTGGCGCGTATGGCCGCGGCATCTTGCGGGCTGCCGATCGCTGTCTCCAGTCGTCGGCATCCCGCGCCGATCTGCGCCAGACGCGAACGAATGGCCTCAGTGGACTCGTTGAGCAGAAAGGTCACGGCCATACCGCGATGACGCGCGGCTTCTGCCACAGCGAAACAGCGCATGAAGTGGCCAAGACCAATCTGCGCTGAGGCTTCGGTACGCACCCACAGATGCATGTGCGCCCCCTCCCCCGGTCAGGCCGTGAAGCCACCATCAACGCACAGCACCGTGCCGGTAATCCAGCGCGAGGTATCGGCCAGAAGAAAGGCGATAGACGCTGCCACGTCCTCAGGTCGCCCCAGACCCAGAGGCTGCATGTCGATAATCTTCTGGAACTTCTCTTCGGAGACCTTGTTCTTGAAATTCTCCGACATCGGCGTTTCGACCATGGCCGGAGCAATGGCGTTGACACGGATTCCGTCGCGGACCAGTTCGACCCCAAGCCCCTTGACGGCTGAGATCAGCCCACCCTTTGAGGCGGCATAGACCACATTGCCCGGCGCGGTTTTCAGCGCCGCTGAGGACGAGACAAACACCAGCGAAGCCTGCGGCGTGTGGCAGACCTTGAGGCGGAAACCCTGCGCCAGCATCAGAGAGGCCGCCAGATTCTGCATCAGTACATCGTGCGCAAAGGTGGGCGTCACCGCCTGTATGGGCAGGGTGCCCTGTATCCCGGCGCAATGGGCGATACCGTTCAGCGGTCCGACCTCGGCGCATAAGGCCTTCAGCCAAGGCACGATACCCGCGGTGTCGGCCAGATCGAACAGCTTGCCGACATGGCCTTCGCCTTCCAGCAAGCCCAGCGTTTCTTCAAGCCGTTCGGCGTTGCGGCCACTGGCCACCACGCGCGCCCCCAGCCGCGACAGATAGACCGCCGCCGCCTGTCCAATGCCACTGGTCGCCCCGGTGACCAGAACGGTCCGTCCTGTCATATCCATCGGATGAAATGAAGTCGTCACGGCATATCTCTTTCAGCAGGAGGGGTAGGCGTCATCAGGCGCATATAGGTGCGTTGAAACTCAGCGATACGGTCTTCCATGGCCCCCAGAAGCGGCGGCCGCTCCGGCGGCGCATCGCGCATCCCGGCCTGCGTCACCTGACAGATGTCGCGGTCTTCGTCACGCACCTGCTTCGTGAAGCCGCGCAGGCTGTCGGCCACCATGTCGCGGGCAGCGCGGCCATTGTTTTTGCCGAGCCAGCCCGTCGTCGTCAGGCGCAGACTGTCCGTGCCGGTCGGCTCAAACGTCTGAAACGTCAGGAACGCGCCGTAGGAGAAGGTTACGATGATGTTGGGGAAGATCAGAAAGCTGGCATATTCCGGGTAAAGATCACCGCGCTCAAGCTCTATGGCGCGCGCCACATTGTCCCACCATTTACGTGAGCGGTCGCGCAGCTTACCGGTATAGCGGCTGTGGCCTGCATCGGTGCTGAGCGTCAGATCGGTGGACAGAATAAGGCTGAAACTGCCCGAATGCACCATCGGCAGGTGATAGCCTTCGGCGGCATTGTCCATGCCGAGCTTCCAGTTCACTGACCAGTCGAGCACTTCGTGTTCAAAACGGTCCGGACAGGCCTCGGAAACGTGGGCGAGGTCGTCATAAAAGCTGCCCAGAAAGGTCTTGAGGTCAGGCCCTTCGGCATTCATCCGCACAAAGACGAAATGCCCGACGGTTTCCAGCGCGTAGGCTTTGAGTGCCAGCGCGTCCTTATCGGCGTCGTTAAACTCAAAATTCTGCCGGTTCAGCGGGATGCCCGCCGGGCGGCCCGCCGCATCGTAGGTCCAGCCATGATAGGGACAGGTCAGGGGCCGGTTACCCGACCGCGTACACTGGATGCGGGCAAAGCGGTGCGAGCAGACATTGCGAAAGGCCCGCAAAACGCCCTCACAGTTTTGCACGACGATGCTGTGGGGGCCGACCTGAAAGGTGAGGAAATCATTGGGCTGAGCCAGATCCTGCACGAAGCCGACGCACAGCCAGCTACGCGCAAACACGCGCTCGATCTCGGCAGAGAGGATGTCCTCGCGATAATAATGATCCGCCGGGATCAGACCCAGCCTTTGCCTCCAGGTTTCATGCGTCTGCGGCATGTCCTGTGGCGCTACATCAGTCATAGTCATCGACCACACACTGCGGCATGGGGCCCAGATGCAGCTTCAGGGCCGCCCACGACCAGCCGATACCAAAACCGACCAGCAGGACCGGTGTGGGGGTGGCGAAGGTATCGGACAGACGATCGGCAATGGTCAGCGGGATGGAGGCCGAAGAGGTGTTGCCATAGGTTTCCATGGCGATCGGCACCTTCTCCGCCGGCAGGCCCGCCTTCTTGCGCAGGTGTTCCAGCATGAAGACATTGGCCTGATGGAAGACCACATGATCTACGTCCTCGACCGTGCTGCCGGAGGCGGCGAGAATCTGGCTGACCAGAGACGGGACGTTTTTAAGTGTGAAGGTGAAGACTTCGGGGCCATTGAGATAGAGGCGCGAGGCGCGGTAAAGCCGGGCCTGCGTCTCTTCATCCTGCGGTCCGTCCTGCGGCAGAAGCGGCAACTTGATGCCCCCGGCCTCCACCATGATGTGCGGGGCCCCGGCACCGTCGGTGCCAAACACGCCGGTCATTTCCGGGGCAGAGGCATCCACCTCCAGCGCCGTAGCGGTCCCCGCATCCCCAAACAGCGGCACGGTGGCGCGATCATCTTTCAACAGACGCGAGGTCGAGACGTCCCCGGCCAGCAGCAGACCCCGCGCCGGACGCCCGCCAATGCTCAGCGTCTTCAGGAGCGAAGCCACCATCCACAGGCCGTAGGTATAGCCCGAACAGCCCAGATTGACGTCGAAGGCCAGACACGACCCCAGACCCAGCCGGTGTTGCAGCGCGCAGGCGGTGGCCGGGGCCACATAGTCGGCGCTTTGGGTGACAAAGATCAGCACATCAATACTGTCGCGCGCCCACCCCAACTGATCGAGCAAACCTTCGGCAGCCCGCTGACACAGATCGGAGGTCATCACCCCTTCCGGAGCGATACGTCGTGAGCGCACGCCGATGGATTTAATCAGGCGCTCGCGCTCGGCCTCATCGGGGATCAGGCCCTCTTCGGCCAGCGTCCGTCCGGTCTTGGGAACACAGGCCCGGATGCCGCGCACCGCCACGCCCTGCAATCTGCCTTCGGTCATGAAACGCTCCCGAATCCCTTGTTATGGCCTGTGCCTGTCATCCGCTGCTTTGCGTTAAGATCGCGTTAAGGGACAGGGCGCGCCGCCTGTGGGGCCCGCGCAAACAGGGCCGTGTTTAAGGGAATATTAAGCGGATCACCCAAGGATCGAAGCCTACGGTTTTCAATATCTACGGCGCGGGAAAAACTCATGACCGATCAGGCCTTCATCGCCTCTGTGGCGGAAATTCTCGAAATCGACCCGGCGGGTCTGACGGGTGCGGAAACCCTGACAGAGCTTGGCAACTGGGACAGCCTCGCCGTCATCACCTTTGTGGCCATGGCCGACGCCAACTACAATACGGTGGTCAGCGGTGATCAGCTGCGCGCCGCGCAAACCATCAACGATCTGGCCGCTCTGGTCGGGCTCTGAGACCGGCGGACGCCGTGGCTCAGACGCCGGGATTGCGAGAGCGCCTGAAAACGCGGGTTCCCTCCTGGCGGCATTTTGCCGCGCGTGCCCGCGCTGACCGGCGCAATATCGCCTACGACCTGTTGCCGCTGCTCGATTATCGCGGCCGGCAGCGGGTGGGCCGCCTGATCCGGCACTTCACGCCGCGCACGACGGACCTTTCGCCCTCGCCTCTAGCACAGTCCCTGTGTGCGGAGCTGCGCGAAGACGGTCTTACCGCCATTCAGCCGCCCATTGATGCGCAGGTGTTGAGCGACCTCACGGCCTATTTCCGCGATCTGCCCTGCCACGACCCCTATCGCCCGCATCTGGGGCGGTTTCGCTGGGATGAGGTGCCGTCCGAAGACATCAATATCGGCTATTACACGCCAGAAGAGGTGATCCGCGCGCCCCATGCGCTGGCTCTGGCCAACCATCCGGACGTTCTGGCGGCTGCCGAGCTGTATCTGGGGGCGCGGCCCATTCTCGACAATATTGGGGCCGTGTGGTCCTTCCCCGGCCGCGCCACGGCCAAGGGCGTGCAGCGGTTTCATCGCGATTACGACTGCGTCGGCAATGTCAAACTCTTCTACTACCTGACTGACATCGACGCCCAATCCGGTCCGCATGTGTTCGTGCGCGGCTCGCACCGTTCGCCTATACTGGAAACGGGCAAGGCTCAGACCGACGCCGATATCGAAGCGGCCTTCGGTGCCGATAAGGTGGTGACCCTGACGGCGCCGGCTGGCTCTTGGTTTCTCGAAGACGTCTATGGCTTCCATAAAGGGCTGTTGCCCGTGTCGCGCCCGCGTCTGCTGCTGGCGTTTCAGTATAATCTCTACGCCACGCCGCATTCGCCGAAGGCCCCGGTGATGGACAATCCCGGCGGATTTGACGCCTATATCAATCAGGTCTTTCTGCGATGAGACGGGTCTGTATCATTCCGGCGCGCGGCGGGTCAAAGCGCATCCCGCGCAAGAATATCAAGCCCTTCTTCGGCCAGCCGATGATCGGTTATTCGATCCGTGCCGCCGTCGAGTCCGGACTGTTTGAGCGCATTATCGTCTCGACCGATGATGCGGAAATCGCCGAAGTGGCGCGCGCCTGCGGGGCACAAACGCCGTTTGTGCGCCCGCCGGAGCTGGCCAACGACCATGCGGGGACCGGGGCGGTCATGGCGCACGCGCTCGACTGGCTGATCACTCAGGGAGAACGCCCCGACGCCCTGTGCTGCCTCTATGCCACCGCCCCGTTTCTGACGGCCAAACGCCTGATCGAGGGCTGGGAGGCGCTTCAGGGCAAGCGCCACGCCTTTTCGGTGACCAGCTACGCCTTCCCTATCCAGCGTGCGCTTTACGTCACGCCGGAGGGCGGGGTAGCCATGTTCCAGCCCGAACACCGCATGACGCGCTCTCAGGACCTCGTGCCCGCCTATCACGACGCGGCGCAGTTCTACTGGAGCTGGACGGAGGCGGCGCTGAAGGGCGAAGACGTCTTTTCGATTCATTCCGCCCCGGTCATCTTGCCGCGGACCGAGGTCGTCGATATCGACACCCCCGAAGACTGGGAGGTCGCCGAACAGATGTTCGCAGCCCTCAGAGCCAGTGAGAAATAGTAATCGCAGAAACGAACGGCGCGATTTCAGACACTTGGCGGCGCAATTGCCGTTCAGGTGTGGGAATTTTATTGACGCCCCCAGAGTCAGGCTATAGCTGAGCCATGGCCGAGCGTATCTATCTTTATGACTCCACCCTGCGCGACGGATCGCAGGCGCAGGGGATTGACTTCACCGTTGCCGACAAGCTGGCGATTGCTGAGGCGCTGGACGCCTTTGGCATCGACTATATCGAAGGCGGCTGGCCGGGGGCCAACCCCACGGATGACGCCTTTTTCGCCCGTGTGCCGAAGACGCGCTTTGCCAAGGTCTCCGCCTTTGGCATGACGCGCCGCGCCGGGCGTTCGGCCTCCAATGATCCGGGTTTACAAGACATTCTCAACGCCCACACGCCGGCTGTCTGTCTGGTCGGCAAGAGCTGGGACTGGCAGGTTGAGACGGCGCTGAAGGTTTCGACCAGCGAAAACCTGAAGATGATTGGGGATTCGCTCAGCCACATGATCGCGCAGGGCCGCGAAGCGCATTTCGACGCCGAACATTTCTTTGACGGCTATAAGGCCAATCCCGCTTATGCGCTGGAGGCCCTTACGGCTGCGTATCAGGCCGGGGCGGAATGGATCATCCTGTGCGACACCAATGGCGGCTCGATGCCGTCCGAGGTGTATCGCATCGTCTCCGTCGTCAAGGCCAGGCTGCCTGAGGCGCGTCTGGGCATCCACTGCCATAATGATACCGAGCAGGCCGTGGCCAATTCGCTGGCCGCCGTTGAGGCCGGGGTGCGTCAGATCCAAGGCACGATCAACGGCATTGGGGAGCGCTGCGGCAATGCCAATCTGATCGCCCTGATCCCGACCCTGATGCTCAAGATGGGTTATGAGACGGGTGTGTCGATGGAACAGCTCAAAGAGATCGGTTCGCTGTCGCGTCTGATCGACGACCGTCTGAACCGCGTGCCCAACCGCCACGCCGCCTATGTTGGCAAGAGCGCCTTTGCGCATAAGGGCGGCCTGCATGTATCGGCCATGGCACGCGATAGCCGCTCCTATGAGCATATCGACCCGGCGCTGGTCGGCAATACGCGGCTGATCCTCGTCTCGGACAAGGCCGGGCGCGCCAATGTGCTTAACCGTCTGGAGCAGATGGGCATTGCGGTTGCCGCCGATGATGAGCGCGTCAATGACCTGGTGAAGATCGTCAAGGACCGCGAGGCGGTGGGCTATGCCTATGAGGACGCCAGCGCCTCGTTCGAGCTTCTGGCGCGCGGCCTTTTGGGGCAGTTGCCGCGCTATTACGAACTCCTCAGCTATCGCGCGCTGAACGAATGCCGCGTCGAGGCCTCCGGCGCGCAGGACACGATGGCGGAAGCGACGGTCAAGCTGTCGGTCGCCGGGGAAACCGTGATGACGGTGGCCGAAGGCAATGGCCCGGTCAATGCGCTGGATGAGGCGCTGCGCAAGGCCCTGACGCCGCACTATCCGGAACTGAAGGCCATGCACCTGTCGGATTATAAGGTGCGCATTCTGACGCCGTCGGACGCCACTGCGGCCCTGACGCGGGTGGTGATCGAAAGCCGCGATACGGACGGCCACGCCTGGCACACGCTGGGGGTCAGCCCGAACGTGATTGACGCTTCAAACGACGCCCTGTTCGATGCGGTGACGTGGTTCCTGCTCAAGCAGAAGGTCGCGGTGCGCTAGATCATTATGATTTCTAGTAGAAACATAATGATCTAGATTTTGTTTAGCCCCTCGCCGGGCGGTGGCTTCGCCACCTTGGCCGCCGCCTCAATGGCGGCTTGAGCGGAATGATTCCAGTAGAAATCATTCCGCTCTAA
>NZ_JAIWNX010000285.1 GCF_020217185.1 Asticcacaulis sp. | reverse complement strand
ATGGTTGTCTATTAAAAGAGACCGCTTGCAACAGTAGTCGTCATAGACCACCGCCGCCTGCGTTTCCCTTCCCCATTCCACAATGTCAAAGACCTAACCCGCCGAAGCGGAGGGCGACTTTTAAAGGAGCCGCTAAACCGTGTCAACCGATTTTTTTCTTTTTCCACAACCGCTTAACCGGCCATTTTAAAGACAACAAGACCACCCAGACCATCTTTGCGAGATGGCCATGCAGGCCCTGAAGAATCGGAAGGTGCGGAACATATCGCCGCTTAGACGAATTGGCAAGTCTGTTTTTCAACCGGCTTGCTTCGTCGGCGGCGCGTCCCGTCGAGAGGGCGGCTTATAGACAAACCGCCCGGCGGGACGCAACCCCTAAAATCACAAAAATGGATTCTATCCCCGTTACGTGGTTTTCGTCTTATATGCCAACGGCCGAAGATGCTGACCGCATCCGGCCGTTGAAGACACGAGCCTGTCTCATATGTCTTCGGGACATGAGACAGGCTCGAAAGGCATACCCAGAGTCATATCCAATGACCCTGGGTATTAACCTGCCGTAATATAGGCCTTGAGCGTTTGGGCCTCGTGTTCGGCCTGAGCGATCTTCGCCTTAACCAGATCCCCTATAGAGACAATGCCCGTCAACTTGGGGCCTTCCATCACCGGCAGGTGGCGGATACGGCGGTCGGTCATGCGCTCAAGGAGGGAGTCCACGGTTTCACCCAGACGCGCCACAATCACATCTGCGGTCATGATGTCCTGAACCTGCATATCAAGCGCCAAAGCGCCCTTTTGCGCCAGCGCCCCTATGATGTCGCGTTCGGAGACGATGCCGGCGACACGCCCCAGACGGTCGGCAACCACAAACGCCCCGACCTTGCGCGTATGCAGAAGGGCGGATACCGCGGCCACTGTATCTTCGGGGGATACAGTGAAGACCTGATGGCCTTTGGCGTTCAAAAGCTGATTGATCAGCATAGGCTCTCTCCCTTTATAGCCGGACCTCCCGGTGTCCGGAGCAAGAGAGCAGGGTTATGCGAAGACGTTAAGAGGGCAAGGCCTTAATTTGACCTTGATGTCAATTTTGCGTGAGGCGTCTCTTTACGGGAAATTTAGAGGGGAATGATTTCTACTGGAATCATTCCCCTCAGGCCGCCATTGAGGCGGCGGCCAAGGTGGCGCAAGCCCGTACCCGGCGAGGGGCTAAACAAAAGCGAGATCATTATGTTTCTACCAGAAATCATAATGATCTAGAGGCTGAAGAAACGCGGCCGGAACAGGCGCATCCACACCCCTATGGTCAGAAGGCCAATCGCGTAACCGATCAGATGCACTTCCCAGGCAATGGTGCCCGCCGCGGGAATGATGCTGATAAAGGCCGACAGGATATTGATGGCGGTCCACGCAATCGTCATCCCCATCACTCCGCGGTCAGTAAAAGGCAGCATATAGCCGGGGCCGATACGGATGGCCGCCCCCATCAGACCTGAAATGGCGCCGGACGCGCCGATCAGCAGGACGTTACGGTCCGGGAAGATCGCGCAATAGACCACCCCGGCCAGAACGCCGCAGAACAGGTAGTATATATAGAAGAGTGCCGCACCACCGATGCGTGTGCCAAAAACGCGCGCCACGCCGCTGGCAAAGGCCAGCCCCAGGGCGGCATTCATACCGGCGTGTATCCAGCTCCCGTGCAGGAACAAGGTGGTAAACAGGGCGTAGAAGGTGTCGTACTTCCACAAAAGGCGCGGATTGAGGCCTAGCATATAGACCAGATCGCCGTTTGTATCGAATTGAGATTGCAGGGCGAACAGTGCCAAAATGAGCCCGCTGAGGACTACGGCCGGCCAGGGTGCCGTGAAAAACGGCTCTTTTGTCGTCTCATTCATACGCAACCCTTATGCGGCTACAGCGTCCATCGGCCGGTCGAGCCGCGAATATAGGGCCGCAAAGCGCTTTGCGAAGCCCTTAAACCCTGATTTTGAAACCCTTTAGCGATTTTTAAGACAAAATATACCCAATTTTTAAGGTTCGCGGTCACAGTGGCATCCGATTTGCTTTTCGCCTCTCAAGTGAAGGCGCAAGCCTGACAGGAGCCCAACATGGCGTTTTACAAGATAGCCGCAGCCACCGCAGGCCTCGTCGTCCTCACCGGGGCCCCGGCTCTGGCGCAGACCATGAGCACGACCTCGACCGGTTTTGAGACCGGCTATGGCCGTACCCGCGGCCAGGAGGAGCGCGCCATCGACCCTTCGACGCGCGATGCCAATGGCAACCGTGTGCTGCTGGATGGCGTCATCGTCACCGGCGGCGACCAGAGCATCTATTCCAAGTCGATGACCTATGGCGCGGGCGACAGCTACTCCGGCGCCGGTGCCGTGGGTGGGGCCACCGCCATCGGTAACAATCTCTCGGTTGTCGTCAACGGCAACTACAACACCGTCATCGTCAATTCGACCCAGACCAACAACGGCAACGTCACGGCCACCAATGGCAATCAAACCGCCACCGGTGCCACTGGCACGGACATTACAGGAAATCTCAATGGCTTCTGATACGAAGAAATCGTCGCGCCGCGTGCGTCGTGGCCTCAGCCTGATCGCTCTGGCGGCGGGCGCCATGACCTTATCGGCCTGTGTGTCGCCGGTCGCCGGTCCGTCGGGCGTCTATGCCAAGCCGATCGGCAATGCCCCGGTGACGGCCAACCCGACCGCCTATTCGGACGCTCTGGTCTGCCTCGGCTCCTATGCCCGCAAGCATAGCCTCGCCTCGCCGCGCATGGCGGTGGGCCGCATCTCGGACTACACCGGCAAGGTGGAATACGAAGGGGGGCGCAAGATCACGCAGGGCGCTTCGCTGATGGCGATGACCGCTCTGGCCAAGTCCGGCGCGCGTCAGGTCGAACGTTTTGACACGTCGGTGTCGGAACTGGAGCTGAAGTACACCAATAACAAGCTGATCACCGATAATGAGGTCGCCAACCCGACCGAAGCCGGCGAATACCGCCGCATCATGGCGGGTCAGATCGCCGGTTCCGACTTCCACATCGTGGGCGGTATCACCGAGCTGAACTACAATATCCGCTCGTCCGGTATCGACGCCTATGTCGGCGACGCTGACGCCCGCGATACCAAGGGCATCGTCAATGGCCGCCTCTATGTGATGAATGTCGCGCTGGACCTGCGTCTGGTCGATACCCGCACGCTGGAAGTGGTGGACGTCATTTCTTACCAGAAGCAGATCATCGGTCGCGAAATCAAGGCCGGCGTGTTCGACTTCTTCAACGGCAACATCTTCGACGTTTCGGCGGGCGAAGGCGGGCTTGAGCCCATGCAACTCGCGGTGCGGGCCCTGATTGAACGTGCCACGCTGGAATTCATGGCCAACCTCTACGGGGTGCAAGGCCCCGAAATCTGCCTGAACCCCAAGGACGACTTCCTCAACGACGCCACGCTGGGCAAGACCGGCGGCTACACCCCGGCCTATAACAATCTGGAGACCAACAATGCGGGTACGCGCGAAGATCCTAGCCGTTGGCACAATACTCGCAACCGCAACACTGGCGACGGCCGCTACTAGTCAGACGACGCCCCCGGCTTCGGGCGGGCTCGACATCACCAATGATCAGGTTCAGACCGGCGACATCTTCTCCGGTCAGACCCTGAACGTGGTGGAAAACTACGACCTTCTGAAGGTCGAGACGTCGGGCCACGGCAATGCGGTGACGGTCGGCAATGAACAGGTTGATGCCAAGCTGACCTCTGTTCAGGTGCTTCAGGGCAATGTCACGGCTACGGCTACGGTCAATGGCACGGCGGCTCCGGAAGACTACCGCAAGTCGCTGGGCACGCCGCTCTATATGACGACGCAGGCCGTCGGCAATTACGGCGCGGGGACGACCACGGACGGCAAGCTGGTGGCCAATACCCAGCAGTATGTCGATGCGGTCAATGTCCACGCCGATACGCAGGTCAATTCACCCAACAACTCTATCTATGAGTCGGGTGAGATCAATACGGTCGCGGTCACCAACCATCAGGCCTATCAGGTGACCAACGGACGTCTGGAATCGACCGCCCATCAGCAGTCGGATGCCGAAGCCCGCGCCCGCACAGGTGTGGTGCTGCACTATTCACCGTCACCGAACCTGTACACCGCCTCGGCGATGAACAACTACTACGCTTCGAACTCGACCGATCGCGGCTCGCAGGAGCATACGGTCACGCAGGATGCGAGCGGACGCACGGAATCCTACGTCTCGGCCAATGCGGGCAATGCCTGGCACATGGCCACGCAGTCGGACGCCGCCGCCAACACGGTGACGCTGTACAATACCGGCGGTTCGCTGGTCACCGACACGCGTCAGGCCAATGGCGGTCAGGTGCAGTCGATGAGCGTGCTGAGCGGGTATGAGTATGGTGAGATGCATTCGACCGCGACCGGCGTGGGCAACAGCCTGACCGCGGGTAACGGCGACAAGTACGTCAACATCAATACCGAGCAGTTCAACGACGGTCCGATCGACGTGCAGGCCAGCTTTGAAGGCCATACGGGTTACGACGCCTATGTCACCGCCGAAGCGACGGGCAACTCGGCCTATGCCTATGCCTGCGCCGAATGCGAAGCGGACATGACGGTGCGCAACTCTCAGGTCAACAACGCCAATGTGACGGCTTCGACGACGAGCACCATTGGCGGATCGGGCCGGGCCATCGTTTCGACCAGCCGCGCCATCGGCAATACGGCGACCTATTACGTGTCGGGGAATGGTAAGAACTAGGTCGTTACCTACATTACGATTTCGTAACTTTATTCAGCCGCAAAACTTTGAAAAGGTCGCCCCACATTTTCCTATGAGGGGCGACCTTTTCATGTCGATACGTAGCCAATTCCTGACCGCCGCAGCGGTTGCCGCCTTGTCCACCGGGCTTTTGTCGGCGACGGCGCTGACGCCCGTGGCCTATGCCCAGACGGCGCCTAAGGCACCGGCGGTCCTGCCGGGCGGCGTCGAATTCGCGCAGACCCATTCCGACATCACACCTGACCCTCAGGCGCGTTTCGGCCGCCTGCCCAACGGCCTGACCTACATCATCTATCCGAACAAGACGCCGCCGGGTGTGGTTGCCCTGCGCATGCGCTTCGGCACCGGCTCGCTGATGGAGTCTGAGCAGCAGCTTGGCCTCGCCCACTTTCTTGAGCACATGGCGTTTAACGGCTCGAAGAATGTGCCCGAAGGCGATATGGTCAAGATCCTTGAGCGTCACGGCCTGAAGTTCGGCCCGGACACCAATGCCTACACCTCGTTCGATGAGACGGTCTATATGCTGGACCTGCCGAAGAACGACGAAGAGATCATCGACACCGGCCTGTTCCTGTTCCGCGAGACAGCGGGCAATCTGACGCTGGACCCCAAGGCCATCGACCGTGAGCGCGGCGTCGTGCTGGGCGAAGAACGCGCGCGCAATTCGCCGGGTTATCGCGCCTATGTCGAATGGGCCAAGGCCGCCTTCCCCGGTCAGCTTTATGGCCACCGCCTGCCTATCGGTTCGACCAAGGTCATTGCTGAGGCCCCGGCTCAGGCCTTTATCGACTATTATAACGACTTCTACCGCCCGGAACTGACCACGGTGGTGGTGGCCGGTGATGTCGATGCCAACACAATTGAAGCCAAGATCAAGGCGAAATTCTCGGACCTGACACCCCGTTCCAAGCGCCCGCTGGATAAGCTGAGCTTCGGCACCTATACACCGCAAAAAGCCTCGGCCTATACCTATGTCGAGCCGGGCCTCAGCAAATCCATGCAGGTGACGTGGTTCAAGCCGTTCGACGACTCGTGGGAAACACAGGCTAAGGACTTCGACGACACGCTCGATAACCTGACCCTGTCCATCCTCAACCAGCGCCTTGAGCGTCAGGCCAAGTCCCCCGAAAGCGCCTTTGCCGCCGCAGGGGCCGGCGACGACACGGTCGCCAAAACCGCCGAAACCCTCAGCCTGAGCATCACGCCCAAGCCCGGCAAGGAAAAGGACGCCTTTGAGCAGGCCTTTACCATGGTGCGTCAGTTCGAAACCTATGGCGTGACCGAAGACGAGGTGACGCGCGAGCTGGCCGACATGGCCGCCAGCCTTGAGGCGCAGGCCAAGGGCGAAAAGACGCGCAATACCGGCGCCATCGTCAATGCGCTGGTCGGTTCGGTGGCGGACAAGGAGGTCATGACGGCCCCCAGCCAGAACCTCGCCTTCTTCAACAGCATCAAGGGCCGCCTCACCGCCGCGGCGGTCAGTGCCCGCGCCAAGACGCTGTTCGCCGGTGACGGCCCGCTTCTGACGCATATGGCGTCCGATCTGGGCGGCTTCGACAAGCCGGCCATGCTGGCGTCGTATGAGGCCATCAAGGCCAAAACCGTCGAAAAACCGGCGGTCGCGGTCAAGAAGGCGTGGCCTTATGAAACCTTTGGCAAGGCCCCGGCCTCTGTCGTAAAGGAAATGCTGCTGACCGATATCGGCGTCACCGAACTGGCCTATGCCAACGGCGTAAAAGTCAATATCAAGCCGACGACCTTCAAGGACAACGAAATTCTGGTCAATGTCCGCTTCAACGGCGGCCTGACCACCATCGGTCAGGACAAGGCCCTGCCGCTTCAGGCCGCCAACTGGGTCGGCGTCTTCGACGGCGGTCTGGGCAAGCTCGATTCCGAAGAGATCAAGGAGACGCTGGCCGGACGCATCTACGGGGCCAATTTTGGTATCGGCGAAGAGGCGGCGGTCCTGTCCGGCAACACGACGCCGAGCGATTTCGCGCTTCAGATGCAGGTGCTGACGGCCTTCGTCACCGACACGGCCTATCGTCCGCAGGCGCTGGATCGTCTGAAATCCTTCCTGCCCAACTATTACCAGACCCTGTCTTCGACGCCCAACAGCGTCTTCTCGACCAAGGCCCCGCGCCTGCTGCGCAATGGCGATACCCGCTTCGGCCTGCCGGAAAAGGATGCGGCTCTGGCGGTGAAGAACGACGATGCCAAGGCGCTGGTCACCGGCATCCTGACCACCGCGCCCATCGAAATCACCATCGTCGGTGACATCACGGTCGAAGAGGCCAAAAAGGTTCTGGACACCACCTTCGCCACCCTGCCCAAGCGCGCGGAAACCATCGCCCCGGTCAAGGGCGCGGATACGCTCCGCTTCCCCACGACCAACCTGCATCAGGTCCTGACCCACACCGGCCGCGCCGATCAGAACCTCAGCTACGTCGCCTGGCCGACCACCGACTTCTTCGCCGATACGAAGCAGGCCCGTGCCACCGAAATGCTGGCCGAAGTCATGACGCTGCGCCTGATCGACGAAATCCGCGAAAAGCAGGGGGCGTCCTACGGCTCATCGGCGGGCAGCGTGATGTCCAATACCTTCAAGGGTTATGGCTATCTGGCCGCGCAGGCGACGGTGAAACCCGAAGTCGATCAGACCTTCTACGACTCGCTGCTAGCCATTGCCGAAGACCTGAAGGCCAAGCCGGTGGAAGCCGACGAACTGCTGCGCGCCCGCAAGCCGGTGCTGGATCGTTACGACGTTCAGGTCAAGACGAACGGCTACTGGATCGGCGTCCTGCCCGGCATTCAGGCCGATCCGCGTGATCTGACGGCCATCCGCACACGCAAGGCCGAGGTCGAGGCGGTGACACCTGCCGACATTCAGGCCATGGCAAAGAAGTGGCTGATCAAGGAGAAGCTGCTGCGCATTCAGGTCAAGCCGGCGGACAAACCCGCCGCCGCCCCGGCGCAGTAAAACAAAACCCCTCCGGCGCAAACCGGAGGGGTTTTTAATGTTCCCCCTCCCCGCACGTCGTGCAGGGAGGTGTAAGACTTATGCGCTCAGGCACCACGCCAGAACGGCCTTCTGGGCGTGGATGCGGTTTTCCGCCTCGTCCCAGACCTGCGATTGCGGGCCGTCGATAACGCCGTCCGTCACCTCTTCGCCGCGATGGGCGGGCAGACAGTGCAGGAACAGGGCGTCGGGCTTGGCCAGCGTCATCAGCGCCTCATTGACCTGATAGGGCTCAAAGGCTTCAAGGCGTTCCTCGTGATCGAGGTCGCCCATCGACACCCAGGTATCGGCCATCACCACATCGGCGCCACGCACGGCGGCCTCGGGGTCCTGCGTCACCGTCACGCGGGCGCGCGATTCCGCCGCAAACACCATGTCGGCGTTCGAGGGCTTGTATTTGGCCGGGCAGGCGATGTTCAGCGTGAAGTCGAAACGCGCCGCCGCATGGATGAAGGAGGCGCAGACATTGTTGCCGTCACCGACCCAGGCCAGAGTCTTGCCCTTGATGTCGCCGCGATGTTCCTCGATCGTCTGAAGATCGGCGAGGATCTGGCACGGGTGGCTCTTGTTGGTCAGGCCGTTGATCACCGGTACGCTGGCGGCGCGCGCCAGACGTTCGACATCCTCATGGCGGTTGGCGCGGATCATGATGGCATCGACCATGCGCGACAGGACCTTGGCCGTGTCTTCGATGGTCTCGCCGCGACCGAGCTGCATGTCGGTCGCCGTCGAGATGATGGCATCGCCGCCCAGTTGGCGGATGGCCGCATCAAACGAGAAGCGCGTACGCGTCGAGTTCTTTTCAAAGATCATGGCCAGCACGCGGTCCTGCGCCGGGGCATCGGCATCGACGCGCCCCTTGGGCCAACCCAAACGCGCCTTTTTACGCGCATGGGCGTCATCGAGGATGGCGCGCAGGTCAGCGGCACTCAGGTCGGAAATGTCCAGAAAATGCTTCACCATTACGCGGTCTCCCCAACCAGCAGGGTGTCGCGCGCCGCCTGACAGGTCTGTTCGAACAGGGCCAGCGCCTCACGCGCCTCCTCAATGGTCAGGTTGAGCGGCGGCAGCAGACGGATGCAGTTGTCCGACCCGCCGGCGATCAGCAGGCCGTTGTCACGCGCCAGGGCCATCACGTCACGGTTGGACGGCTTGACCTTGATCCCGACCAGCAGGCCCTTGCCGCGGATTTCGTCAATGACGTCCGGGAAGGCGGCCTTGAGGCCCTGAAGCTGCTGACGCAGGAAGCCCGACACCTGATTGACGTGATCGAGCATCTCCGGGCTCGACAGCTCGCCATAGGCGACCAGACCGACCGCCATGGCCAGCGGATTGCCGCCGAAGGTCGAGCCGTGGCTGCCGAAGACCATGCCAGACGCCGCCTCTTTGGTGGCCAGACAGGCTCCGATGGGGAAGCCGCCGCCAAGCGCCTTGGCCGTCATCATGACGTCCGGTTCGACGCCCGACCACTGGTGCGCCCACAGCTTGCCCGAACGGCCCATGCCGCACTGGATTTCGTCAAACATCAAAAGCAGGCCGTACTGATCGCACAGATCACGCAGGCCGCGCAGGCATTGTTCCGGCACCTGACGGGTGCCGCCTTCGCCCTGCACCGGCTCGACCAGAATGGCCGCTGCCGTGGGGGCGGCCGCGGCGGCTTTAAGCGCCTCATGGTCGCCAAACGGCAGGTGCACATAACCCGGCAGCTTCGGCCCGAACCCGGCCAGATAGGCGTCATTGCCCCCGGCATTGACCGCGCCATAGGAGCGGCCATGGAAGGCCCCGGTAAAGGTGATGATGTCGATGCGCTCAGGCTGACCCTTGGCGTCGTGATACTTGCGCGCCAGCTTCAGCGCGCATTCGACGGCCTCAGTGCCCGAATTGGTGAAGAAGACCTGATCGGCAAACGAGTCTTCGCACAGCCGCGCCGCCAGCGTCTGCTGATCCGGAATGCGGAAAATATTGGACACGTGCCACAGCTTTTCGGACTGGGTTTTCACCGCCTCGATCAGCTTGGGATGGCAGTGGCCGAGGCCATTGGTCGCCACGCCCTGCACCAGATCGATGAACACGCGGCCGTCACGGGCGTAAAGTCGCACGCCTTCGCCGCGTTCAACCTCCATAGCGGCGCGGTTATAAACGCCGAACAGGTGATCTTCGGGGGCAGTCTCAGGCGTGGTGTTCATCTTCGTGAATCCCTTAAAAAAGAAGCATCCCCAAAGCCGCACGGGACCAAGGGGATTCCAAATTCTAAGCTTTAAGGGGCTTAGGCGCGCCTTGTGTATAAAAACGGCCTCAATGTCAATAAAAACCCCTGCACGATCACGCACAGGGGTTACGATCAAAGCGGCTTACTTCGCCGACTGATAGTCGTACAGTTCGACCTTGATGCCTTCTTTTTTCAGCAGGGCCTGCACGCTGTCCGGACCGGCGAGGTGCCCGGCACCGACGACGATCATCTGCGTGCCCGAACCGGCCAGCACGTCCTTGATCGGCTGCACCCAGTTGCGGTTGCGGGTGACCATGACGGCTTCGTACATTTTCGGCGTCTTGGTCTTCATCTCGTCGATCATCAGGACTTCCATCCCCTTGATGTCGCCGGTCTGCCACGCCGTCAGCAGCTTGGTGAACTGTGCCTTGACATTGGCGTCTTCCTTAACCGTATCGAGCAACGCCTTCGACTCTTCACCAAACACATCCTGAGAGATGAGCTTCATCTGATCTTCCATTGTCTCCAGCCCCTTAACGGGCAGGTTCTTGGCGCGCGCCGCCGCCAGAAGCGTCTTGTCCACACCTAAGTTCGGATCAAAGCCTTCGGTCTGCATCTGCTTTAGGACCAGCATCAGGCTGGCCAGCCACGGCTTCAGCATGACCAACTGGTCGATATTGAGACCATATTTGGCGTAGGTGTCACGGATCAGCTTCTGTTCTTCGGGCGTGTAGGGCTTCAAAAGGCTGCCCGTCGGGTCGATCCCGTACTTTTGCACCAGCGCGCCCGCCGCCGCCTGATCATCGACATTGGGCACTTCGAGATAAAGCGTGTCGGCGCTGTTGAACACCTTGTCGAGGGCGGGCGTCTTCCATTGCGTGTCGGCTTTCAGAATATGGAAGGAGCCATAGAGATAGATGGTGGAGTCCGCGTCGGTGATGACCCACATTTTCGGGGCGGGTGCGGCCTCTTTGGCCTGCGCGGCCCCCAGCGGCAGCAGGGCGGCGACAGCGACAAAGCCGGTCAGAAGCGCACGGCGGGTGTGTTTCAGATTGATCATGGGATACCCCCTCTTGAGTGTAAAAAAAGACTATAGGTTAAGGTTGAAAGATGTCTTCGATTTTCAGTCCGAAGACGTCGGCGATTTTGAAGGCCAGCGGCAGGGAGGGATCGTACTTCTCCGTTTCGATGGCATTCACGGTCTGGCGTGACACATCCAGCTTCTGGGCCAGATCGGCCTGAGACAGGTTATGTTCCGCACGCAGGACTTTCAGACGGTTTTTCATGGGTTTATCTGGGGTTTATCTGGGCCTCACCGGTGCCGAAGCCACCAGATGAGCCAGGCGATGCCATAGCCTATGATCGCAGGGGCAAGAGAGGTAATCATGCCCAAGGCTACCAGATGGCCTTCGTAATCCATGAAGCGCACATAGGGCATCATCAGGGCATCACCACCGGCCAGAGCCGCCACAAAGGCAAAGACCGATATCAGCAGCCCGGAGGACCCACCCCAATACCACGCCCATTTGTGCGCCTCTCTTTGGGCCTCATCTATGGTCAGCCACCAGAATACGCTGACGGCCATAGCGGCGATCAGCACAAAACCCACGACCACAAAGGCCACGGTGGGATTGTTGCGCATCAGCCCCGTACCCGAGGCAATATCATAACCCATAATGCCGCCCAGTATCAGGCTCATGAGCACGAAGGCCCCCATCATCCATCCGGCGGTTGCACGCAGATTTTTCACTTTCATCTCTCCGTTAAAGACAAGCAACCTTTACACCGGGGCAATTCACAATGTCAAGCACCCTTGTCAAAAAGATTGTGAAACTTGTCATGTCCTGCCCCTTGCATGGCACCAGCGCCCCGCGAAACGTTTGGGACGTTTTAGGTGCGTTGAAAAAAGTAACTGTCCTGAGATAGGGAATATTTACCCTTCCCTGTTAGGAATTCCCTGTAAAACAAGGGGCCACCGCAGGCCCGTTCCGGAACCCGTATGATTACCTGTGACCTGATTGCCCCGCGCGACCTTAGCGAAACCGACGTGGCCGCGTGGCGCGACATGGCGCGCCAGACCTTTGCCTTCGGCTCGCCCGTCCTGTCGTGGGACTTCTGCGCCGCCGTGGCGCAGGTGCGCGACGACATAAAGGTGGCGGTGTTTCGTCGGGCCGGAAAGACCCTCGCCTTCCTGCCGCACCACCGCCGTCCGGGGCAGTTTGCGCGCCCCGTCGGCGCGCCGTTCAACGACTATACGGCCCTGATCAGCTTTCCGGATACGGCCTTCCCCGCGCGGGAAGCGCTGGCTCTGGCCGGGATTCGCGCCTTTCAGGTGTCGGGCCTGATCGACCCCTACGGGGCCTTTGACGGTTTTGAGGGCGAACCCGAAGACGCCTATGGCATCGACCTTACCCATGGGGAAACGGTCAACAATGTCGAAAAGAAGCATCTGAAAAACATCAACCGCCTGCGCCGCCGCCTCGAAGAGGAACACGGCGAGGTGCGGTTTGAACTGCCGGATTTCACGCCCGAACATTTCGACGCCATGCTGGCCATCAAGCGCGCCCAGACGGCGCAGACCGGCATCCACGACTTCCTGTCGGCACCGTGGGTGCAGGCCCTGATGCGCCACCTGTTCGTGCGCCCGGCCGACACTCAGACGCAGCTTTATGGCCACCTGACCACCGTCACGGCGGGCGGCAAGCCGATCATCTGGCATTTTGGCCCGCGTCTGGGCGACCGCGTCCATCCGTGGGTCTCGGCCTTTGATCCGGCCTACAGCGCCTATTCCCCCGGTCAGATCTTCCTGCAAGGCTGCCAGACGCCGCTGCGTGAACTGGGGGTCAATTATTACGACCTCTCAACCGGGCAGCAGCATTATAAGAACGCCTTCTGCAACACCCATTCGGTGGTGCAGCATGGCCGCCTGTTTGCCGCCTCCGGTCAGGGGCGCACCTCTGAGACCCTGTCGCGCCTGATCGACAGCGGCGGCAAGGCGCTGGGCGTGTCGCATCTGACGCGGCGTCTGGGGCGTCGCCTCGACCATCTGGCCAGCCTCGAACTGGACCTCGGCGGGCGCGTCAACGGCACGATCTACGCCTTCGCCAATGCCCGCAAGCGGTTGAGCCAGTAAGATGTCGGTCAGCCTGATCATCCCCACCTTCCGCCGCCCGGACGGCTTAAAGACCGCGCTCAACTCGGTCTTTGCACAGACGGGCGTTGAGGGGGCCGTGAACATCATCGTCTGCGACAATTCCCCGGAAGGGTCAGCGCGCGCTGAGGTCGAGCGCCTGACGCCCGGTGCGGGTCAAACCCTGACCTATCTGCACGAGCCCAATCCCGGTGTCGCCAATGCCCGCAATACGGCGGTAAAGGCCGCGCGTGACCCCTTTATCCTCTTCCTCGATGACGACGAAGAAGCGCCGTCCGACTGGGTGGCGAAGATGCTCAGCGCGCAACAGGCCTTTGACGCCGATGTGGTGTTTGGCCCGGTCACGGCGCGGCTCAAAACCGCCGATCCGAAATTCCGGCCCTATTTCGAAGCCTTCTTCTCACGCTTCGGACCGGCCCATAGCGGCCCCATCCCCGACTATTACGGCTGCGGCAATTCGCTGATCCGTCGGGCCCTGCTGAGCGGGGATCAGCCCTTCGACACCAACCGCAACAACTGCGGCGGTGAGGATGACAAGCTGTTCTATGCCCTGAAACAGGACGGCGCGCGCATGGTTTGGGCGGCCGATGCCTTTGTGTGGGAAGACGTGCCCGAAAGCCGCGCCACGCTGCGCTATACCCTGCCGCGCGCCTTTGCCTATGGTCAGGGGCCTTCGACCTCGGCCATGGCGGGCACACCGAAAAAGCCGCTGACCTGCGCCTACTGGATGCTCAACGGGCTGGTGCAGGCGGTGCTGTTCGGCGGGGCCGGGCTGGCGCTTTATGCGGCAGGCTCAAAGGCCGCCGCGCGTATCCTCGACAAGGCCGCCCGTGGCCTTGGCAAACTCATCTGGTTTCACAAGATCGGCTTTTACGGCACGGCCCTGCTGCGCCCCAATCCCGCCGGAAGATAGACATGACCGACATTCTCACCTGGACCGACGCGCATAAGGCGGGCTTTGGCCGTGAAAACCTCACCTTCACGCACGACCTGCACAACAGCCCGCTGTTTACCGATGAGGCGCTGATCGCCCTGATCGACCGCTATCCGCGTGACAAGCTGGAAGTGTTCACCATGGGCTACGACCCGACCAACTGGGGGCAGTGGTTCCTCGGCCGGCGCGGCGCGCATGACGGACGCGCGCTGATGGAAGGCGTGAAGGCCGGACGGTTGTGGCTCAACCTGCGCAAGGTCAATCATGCGGATGCCGATATCGGCGCCCTTTGCGAGGCCATGTTTGCCGAGATTCGCGCCAAAACCGGTGTCAGCACGCTGAAGGAAGATCTGGGCCTGCTGATCTCCTCGCCCAATGCCCATGTCTTCTATCACCTCGATATCCCGCTGGTGACCCTGTGGCAGATACGCGGCGTCAAGCACGTCTATGTCTATCCGCCCAAAGACCCCTATGTCTCCGATCATGACCTCGAAGGCGTGGCCTTGCGCGAATCGGATGAGCAGTTGCGCTTTGATCCGGCATGGGATGCCGAGGCGATGCAGGTGGAGTTCGTGCCGGGGCAGATGCTCACCTGGACACAAAACGCGCCGCACCGCATCGTCAATCAGGACTCGGTGAACGTGTCCTTGTCGATCGAGTTCATGACCCCGGCCGCCATCTGGCGCGCCAATGTCATCTACGCCAATGGCTGTCTGCGGCGCTGGCTGGGGCTGAAACCCGCTCTGGCGACGTCGCCTAAATGGCTGGAGCCGTTCAAGGTGGTGTTTGCGCGTCTGGTGAAGATGGCCGGTGGCTATAATGGCAACAAGTCGCCGCTCAAGCCGCGCTTTACCCTGGACGAAACCCGCCCCGAAGTCCTGCACTTTGATGAGGGGGTCGAAGTGCCGGTGCCGTCTAAGCGGGCGGCTTAAATCCATTTATACCTCCCCGCACGGGGTGCAGGGAGGTGTAAGATGTCTACAGCGATGGCGACGCCACGGGTGTAGGTTCGTTCGGCGCGGCTTCCGCAGTGGCGGCGACCAGCAGATCGGCCTTGAACTTGTCTGAATGACGGTCGCCGTGTTCGTCGAACCAGTCGCAATAGACGTAGTTGTCGAGATCGACATTGTTGACGGTCATGGCCGGGCCGCCGGATTTGAGCTGAACCGTATCGCCAATCATATAGCCCATACTATCCTCCATCATCTGAAGGACCATCAGGCCTGCCGCTGCACAAAAAAGCGATAGGGCGATGCGGGCCGCGCCATCAAAAGCCTCTTCTCACTTGCCGCAGCAAACTGCTTACGGTTTGCGACTGCCGTATTCCAAAATCTCTTCCAACACCTCACCACCAAACCGATCGAACACCTGAACAACCGTCAGTTTTTTATCGAATAGGGATTTTCTGCGTGGACGGATATGCCCGTCCTTACCGAGGTAAAAACGCAGGCGAAGCGGCGCGAGGCATTTTCTCACGAAGTCGGCAGGCAGTTCAAAATCGAGCTTCTGGCGATCCTGCGTATCCACCAGCTCAGTGAATTGCTGGAAGTAGGCCCCCAACAAGCCCCACTCTGTTTTCGATGCTGCGACCTTAACCGCTGTCTGCGTATCGCCGCCAAGCGCCGATACCAACTGCCATAGTTTCATAATCCCCCCCGATACAGCCCCTATAGACCAGCGGTCCCGTGGCTCAGACTACCACGCTTTGAAATGCTTGGACAATTTCAATCCTTGCTTCTGGTAGTGCGACCCGCCCTGTCCGTAGAGCTGTTCCGGCCTGGCCACCAGCGGCTCATAGACCAGACGCGCCACGGTCTGCCCGTGTTCCAGCAGGAAGGGCGTCTCATGGCAGCGCACTTCCAGCACGCCTTTTGAACCGATGCCGCCCGCCTCTTCGGTGCCGAAACCCGG
>NZ_JAIWNX010000284.1 GCF_020217185.1 Asticcacaulis sp. | reverse complement strand
ATCGAAGAAACCGGCATAGTGGACGCGGAATTCACCGACGCTGGGGTCGATGGGCAGCATTTCGGCGGCTTCGGTCACCGGGATGACCACATCGGTTTGCGAGGCGAGGATATAGAATTCGCCCGGATCGAGCAGCAACTGCCCCTTGTTCTGATAAAGCGGCTCCCAGAAGTCGCGCGGATTGTGGCCATCGACGTGATCGAGGTCGATGACCCCGGCGTGACGCCGCGCCCGATAGCCGACCAGATCGCCGGTCATCAGGTCCACGCCGCAATCGGCCGTGTAGAGCTTGGGCACCTCACCAGTTTTGAGGCGCAACTGGTTCAAGCGCGTGCCCGTGCGGGCCAGCACCGAAAAGGTCTGCGGTGCGATTTCGACATAGATGGGGCCCTTATAACCTTCGCGCACATCGTCAAACAGGTCGCCGAAATCCGACAGCAGACGCACGAAGACATCGACGCGCCCGGTCGAGCTTTTGGGGTTGGCGCGCGCCGACACGCCGGCGGGCAGGCTTAAAAACTCCTGCAACTCAGCGATATAGACGCAACCCGATTCGAACACCGCGCCCCGCGTCAGGTCCATTTCGTGCATCATGACGTCGGGCAGGCGGTCCATCACCCGCTTGCCGCGCGGCAGGTAGGAGGCGCGCACACGCCAGGCCCGTGCCCCAAGCCGCAGGTCGATCGACGCCGGCTGAATCTGGTCGGCATCGAGCGTTGAGGCGCTCATAATGGCGCTCTGATCAACCAGTTCGCGGATGGATTGCAGCGGCAGAATACCGGAAACGGTCATCAGGAATCGCAACTTTCTTAATGCAGGGGAGGTGCATTTAAGCGGCTCAAACACAATGCGCAAAGAAAAACTGACACAGCCCGCGAAGCGCCCTATTCTGCGCCCATGATCTATACCGCCACCACCGACGGCGTGACTGTCAGCGTCCGCGTTCAGTTCATTCCGCGCAATGACGACGCCATCCGCGCCCATAAATGGCTGTGGACCTATCACATCACCATTGCCAATGCCTCCAACCGCGCCCTTCAGCTCAGGACGCGACACTGGCGCATCACCGATGCGCTGGGCCGCGTGCAGACGGTCGATGGCGAAGGCGTGGTCGGCGAAACCCCGCGCATTCGTCCGGGGGATAGCTACAGCTATGCGTCTAGCTGTCCGCTGGATACGGACTCCGGTACGATGGGCGGGCATTATATGTGCGTGACGGATGAGGGCGAATGGCTGACCATACAGGTGCCGCTGTTCTCGCTGGATGCCACCCTGTCGAAGCGGACACTGAATTAGAGCATTCGTCGGCTAAGTTGAGCCGCCAAACGGCTCTAATTATTTCTGACGCCTCATGTTTTTCCGAAAAGTGGTGTCCACTTTTCGGCATGAGGCTTTAGGTTTAAATATCACAGCGACGGGCTGTCCGCCGCGGTCCTGCGCTTTGGCTTTGCGTTTCCGCGTTCTTTCGTTTTATCGTTCTGTGACAGAAGGATGGACGTCTTGCATACCGGCCCACGCGGGCGCAGGCACAGAGAGCGTCCGAAGCACAGGACACTGCATGGCCAGCCTGCCTACCGCCACCCGTCTCAAGGCCGCCGTCGGGTTCGCCAGCCATATCGGCCGCCGCGAGGACAATCAGGACTTTGCGGCCTCGTGTCTGGCTGATGACGGGTCGCATCACGGGCTGGTGGCGGCACTGGCTGATGGGGTTGGCGGGCGCAAGGGCGGGCGCGTCGCTGCCGAACTGAGCGTGCGTTCCTTCATCGACGACTATCTCAGCCAGACCGAGGCCCTGTCACCCCAAAAGACCGCCGGGCGGGCGCTGGAAAGCATCAACTACTGGCTCCACCGTCAGGGGCAGAAGGACGAAAACGTCCGCGGCATGAGTTGCGCCTTCACCGGTGTGGTGATCAAGGGCAACCGCCTGCACTCCTTCCACGTCGGTGACACGCGGCTTTACCGCTGGCGCGAGGGCTATCTGGGTCAGATGACGCAGGATCACAAGCCCGAAGGCGGCGAGGATTCGCCCTACCTCACCCGCGCCATCGGCTTCGAAGAGGTGGTGCGCATCGACTATCGCATCCACGACATCTTCCCGCACGACCGGCTGTTGCTGTGTTCCGACGGGATGCACGGCAAGGTGCCGGAAGCCCAGATCAACGCCATCCTGTCCGAACGGCTGTCGGCCGATGATACGGCGCAAAAGCTGGTCGATATGGCCATCCACAATGGCGGCGATGACAATGCCACCGTGCTGATCATCGACATTTTCGAACTGCCCCCCGCCACCGTCAAGGACCTCGACGCGGCCATTTCGCGCCTGCCGATGCGCGAACCGCCAGAGGTGGGCGAAACCATCGACGACTTCCGGCTGGAGGTCATGCTGGCCGACGGCATGTACAGCCGCGTGTTCAAGGCGCGCGACCTGTCGGCCACCGGGCCACTTTCGACCGTGGTGCTCAAATTCCCCAAGCCGCACAATCTGGGGGCCGAAACCCTGGCGCGGCAGGCTTTCGTGCGCGAAACCTGGGTGGCCAGCCGCGTGCAGCACATGTGGATCGGGTCGGTCCTGCAACTGCCGCCCAAGCGCCAGACCTGCCTCTATGTAGCGCAACCCTTCTATGAGGGAGAAACGCTGGAAAAACGCCTGTCGCGCAAACCGGCGATTGGCCTGAGCGAAGGCATCGACATCGCCACCAAGCTGGCCAAGGCGCTGGGCTCGCTGCACCGGGCGGGCGTCATCCATCGTGACGTCAAACCCGACAATGTGATTCTGCTCAAAGACGGCGGGCTGAAACTGGTCGATCTGGGCTTTGCGCGCCTGCCCGCGCTCGACGAAAAGACCGGCGTCCTGCCCCCCGGCACCAATAACTACATGGCCCCGGAGCTGTTCGATGGTCAGTGGGGGGATGAGCGGTCAGACATCTTCGCGCTGGGGGTCACCCTGCACCGCCTGTTCACCGGCGGCACCTTCCCCTATGGCGAAAGCGAGCCCTTCACCAAGCCGACGCTGAAACGTCCGGATCTTCTGACCCACAAACGCCATGACGCGCCGGGCTGGCTGGAAAGCATTATCCTTCAGTCTCTGGCTCCCAATCCGGATGAGCGTTTTCAGGACGGGTTCGAAATGGCCTTTGCGCTGGAAACCGGCTCTTACGGTGTCAATCCGGCCTCGATCCGCAAGGCCGCGCGCTTCCATCCGGCGCGCCCGTGGCAGATCGCGACGGCGGTCCTGACGGCGCTGGTGCTGTGGCTGGGGGCTCTGCAACTGGGGCTGATCGCCGGGCCAGACGTCGAAGCCACCAAGGCTTTCCTGCGTGAGCACGGGTTTCCGGAGTTGAAGTAGGCGCTTGGCCCTATTTACTTATTGTGCCGGAAATCCTCCGGGGCCCTGACCTCATAGGCCCAGGCGCCGGTGCGGGTGCGTTCGGCCGTCTCTTCGGCGGCGACATAGCGGTCGGAATAGCGGCGATAGGCCAGAGCCAGCCCGGCCCGCACCTGTGCCTCCCCCAGATCACGGCCATCGACGGCGCAAAAGGCCAGTATGCGCCCGTACCGGTCTTCGCCCTGCGGCTCGCAGACCACCTCGGCCCCGGCCACCAGACGTTTCAGTTGCCGACTGGAGGCTTCCCCGCAGGCAAAGGCCCCGCAGCGCTGATCATATTCAAAGGCATCGACGCCTTCGAGGCGCACCTCAACGCCATCCACGCGCAGGGAATCGCCGTCTATGGCCTCGGCTTCGCCGCTAAGCGTTACAGTTTCCGGTTTGGGGTCTTGCGGCGATGCAGACGGCGCGGGTTTACACGCCGCCAGCGCGGCCAGCATCAGCAGACAGGCCCACCGCCTCAGCGGGAGGCATCCAGTTGCGCCAGCACCACCGGCGCGCCCTTGTACAGGGGCATATAGGCCGAGGCGATCTGGCTCAGGGGCACTGGCCCCTGCGTCAGGTAGCCGAAGCCAAACAGAATGAGCATCAGATAGCGCAGAGCCAGCGGGTCACCCTTAGCCATACCAGCCTTGGCCTTACCGATCTTCAATGAGGGCTGCTTCGTCTTGTGGCGCAGGCCGATCAGCACGTCGGGCGTCACGCCATTGTCGAGCGCCAGTCGTGTATTGATCTCGGTAAAGCTCGGCTGTCTGAAGCCGCGCAGGTTCAGCACGGCGGCAAGGGCGGCCACCACAACACCCGCCGCCAGAACGCCCAGATGCCCCAGCGGGCTCAAGGCCGCAAACACCCCCCACTGCGCGGCCACGGCAATGGCACCGGCCAGCAGCAGAAACGGCGTCAGGGCGGGCAGGATCTGCTCCCAGATCATCACCACGTGCGTCCAGAACAGCGCCCGGTTCAGCTTCGATAAGGGTTTTGTCCGTTGCAGCTTCATGCCGTCCCCCATAGACGTGCGGATTTAGTCCGCGTTTACCCTATGCGGTCTTAACCATTCCGGCAAGACCTCACGGTTCATCATCTCCTTATAGGAGGGGCGAGGACGCACCACCGCCCAGTTGGTGTCACGCACCAACACCTCAGGGGCGAGCGGGCGCGAATTATATTCGCTGCCCATCACCGCCCCATAGGCCCCGGCTGACATGAAGGCGACCAGATCACCGGCCTTCAGCGCTGGCATGTCGCGGCCGCGCGTAAAGGTATCGCCGGTTTCGCAGACAGGGCCGACCACATCATAGGTGGCGGTTTCATTGGTCAGACCCGCCGTCACCGGGCGGATGTCGTGATAGGCGTCGTACATGGCGGGACGGATCAGGTCGTTCATCGCCGCATCGACGACCAGGAACTTCTGGCCTGAGTCTTCGCGCTCATGGATATGGATGACGCGCGACACCAGTATCCCGGCATTGGCGGCGATCAGGCGCCCCGGCTCAAAGGTATAGCGTACCCCCAGATTGCCGACCGTCAGCGCCACCATCTGGGCAAAATCTTCGGGAGACGGCGGTTCGGGCATGTTGAAATAGGGCACACCCAGCCCACCGCCCAGATCGAGGCGCTCAACGCTCAGGCCACCGGCGCGCAGTTCCTGCACCCAGCCCTTCATCTTCGAGAAGGCCGCCTGCATGGGGGCAAGGTCGGTGATCTGGCTGCCGATATGGCAGGCAATGCCCATCGGCGCGATATTCGGATCAGCGGCCGCCTGCGCATAGAGGGCGATGGCTTCGCGGGCCGACACACCGAACTTGTCCTTGGCCCCGCCCGTGGTGATCTTGGCATGGCCGCCCGCACCAACGCCCGGATTGATGCGGATAACGATCGGGGCCACCACGCCCAGAGACCCCGCGACGTGGCTGAGGCGTTCCAGTTCGGGCTTCGATTCGACATTGAGCTGATAGATGCCGGTCTTCAGCGCAAAGGCCATTTCTTCGTCGGTCTTGCCCACGCCCGAAAAGACGATGCGTTCCGGCGGAATACCGGCGGTCAAGGCCTTGCGGATTTCGCCCTCGGACACCGTATCGGCCCCGGCCCCCTGTTCGGCAAGCGTTTGCAGCACAGCCAGATTGGAGTTGGCCTTGGTCGCATAGGCGATCAGTGGGGCTTCATTCTTGGGGTTTTTCAGGGCGTCCTGCGCCCACAGGGCCTGAGAGAAGACCTGAAAATGCCGCTCAAAGGTGGCGGACGAATAGACATAGAGCGGCGTGCCGACGCGCTCAGCCAGTTCGCGGACGGATACGCCCTCGGCGTGCATCTCGCCGTCACGGATGTCAAAATGGTTCATTTGAAACTCTTTTAAGCGGAGGGGCTATTCCCCCTCCACCGCATCTCGCCTGAAGGCTCGTGCGGTCCCCCTCCCCATCGCTGCGCGACAGGGAGGAGCGATTTACTGGCGCTGGGCGTTGCCCGTGCCTTCGAGCGGCGCGTCGGCGACCTTGCTGTTCTGCTGATAGGGGTCTGGCATTTCGTTCTTGAACTCCTTGCGCGGCAGGGCGCGCTCGGTGGCCTTGCCCTCGGCCTCGGCCTTCTTTTTGGCCGCGACCTCTTCCTGAGCGCGTTTACCCCACAGAGGCGGCGCGCGTTCCAGATCGCCCTTCTTGGCGCAGGCGGTCAGACCCAGACCGGAAATCGCGGCCAGCAACAGGGCGGCCTTCACAAACGAACGCGATACGGTAGCGGTCATGCCAAAATTTCCTTCCAACGCTGGATCTGTTCACGCACCCGCACAGGCGAGGTGCCCCCATAGGACAGGCGCGAAGCCGCCGAGGCCTCGGGCGTGAGGACACTATATACGTCTTCGGTAATCCCCGCCTCCAGTTTTTGCAGATCAGCGAGCGACAGTTGCGAAAGGTCCACACCCTGCCCTTCGGCCAGCTTGACCGCCGCGCCGGTAACATGGTGCGCGTCACGGAACGGCATGTTCAGGGTGCGCACCAGCCAGTCGGCCAGGTCCGTCGCCGTCGAAAAGCCCGATGAGGCCGCGGCCTTCATGCGCTCCAGATTGGCGTTTAAGTCGCGCACCATACCGGTCATGGCCGCCAGCGCCAGATCGAGCGACTCAAAGGCCTCAAACACCGGCGGCTTGTCTTCCTGCATGTCCTTGGAATAGGCCAGAGGCAGGCCCTTCATCACCGTGGTCAGCGCGATCAGCGCCCCGTTGATGCGGCCCGTCTTGGCGCGCACCAGTTCGGCGGCGTCGGGGTTGCGCTTTTGCGGCATGATCGAGGAACCGGTCGAGAAGGCGTCCGACAGGCGGATGAAGCCGAACTGCGGCGTGGTCCAGATGACGATTTCTTCGGCCAGACGCGACAGGTGCCCGGCGCAGATGGCGGCGTGGCTCAAAGACTCCAGCGCGAAATCGCGATCGGAGACGCCGTCCAGACTGTTGGCCGTCGGGCGGTCAAAGCCCAGCGCCTGCGCCGTCATGTGGCGGTCGATAGGAAACGGCGACCCGGCCAGAGCGGCAGAGCCCAGCGGGTTTTCGTTCATACGCTTGCGCGCGTCTTCAAAGCGCGTGGCGTCACGGCCGAACATTTCGACATAGGCCATCAGGTGGTGGCCAAAGGTCACGGGCTGCGCCGGTTGCAGGTGGGTGAAGCCTGGCATCAGGGCGTCCGCATAGTCTTCGGCGCGCGTCACCAGCGCCTTTTGCAGGTCACGCAGTTGCGCAATCGTATAGTCCACACGGTCGCGTACCCACAGGCGGAAGTCGGTCGCCACCTGATCATTGCGTGAGCGCGCCGTGTGCAGACGGCCCGCCGTCGCGCCGATCAGCTCACGCAGACGCGCCTCGACATTCATATGGATGTCTTCGTATTCGGCGCGGAAGGGGAAGGTCCCGGCTTCGATCTCAGCGATGATGGTTTGCAGCCCGGCGTCGATCTCGTTGGCCGCCTCGGCGCTGATGATGCCCTGTTTGGCCAGCATGGCGGCGTGGGCGCGTGATCCGGCGATGTCCTGCGCCCACAAACGTTTGTCAACCTCGATCGAGACGTTGATGGCTTGCATAATGGCGTCAGGTTGGGCAGAGAATCGTCCACCCCACATTTTCTGCCCGGCGGAATTGGGGGATTGCGAAGGATCGGTCATGAATGAGCCTCTGGACGAAAACACGGACACGGCGAACGCCGAAGCGCAGGCCCCGCAGACAGAGCGGACCAGACCGCCGCGCAAGCTGAAATTCAACCTGATCGTCGCGGGCCTGCTGGTCCTGATAATCGCCGTCTCCGTAGCGGCTGTGGTGCTGTTCCGTCAAGCCGAGACTGACGGGACTATGCCCGCCGAAAGCGGCCCGGTGGCCGAAGGGCCGCTCAAGGCCTACGCCACCGGCGCGCTGGCCAAGCTGGAAACCCACGCCGCCCCGCGCCCCATCGAAGACATCAGCTTCCTTGATGGCGAGGGCAAGACGGTCAAGCTGTCAGATTTCAAAGGCCGCGTGGTGGTGCTGAACGTCTGGGCGACGTGGTGCGCGCCGTGCAAGGTCGAGATGCCGACCCTGGCCAATCTGCAAAAGGGCTATGACCCGCAAAAGGTGCTGGTCCTGCCGCTCAGCATCGACAAGGCCGAGGACAAGGCGGCGGTCGAAAAGGAACTGAAGCTCAGCGGCGGCCTGCCCGTCTATATGGACTCCGAAATTCAGCCAATGAGCAAATGGGGCATTGTCGGAATGCCGACGACGATCATTCTCGATAAAAACGGTCAGGAAGTGGCGCGCCTTGGCGGTGAGGCCAAGTGGGACGCACAGGAGGTCAAGGCGCTGCTGGACGCGCTGGCGAAGTAAAGCTCCTCCCCTGCGTAGCGAGGGAGGCGATTCAGCGAATGGCCACCCAGCGCCCGTGGCTCAGGCAGCGCCACACCCATTCAAACGGGCCATAGCGGAATACGCGCAGCCACAGGGCGCTGACCACGATCTGAAACAGCCAGATAGCGGCCACGATTGGCACCATCTGCGACAGCGACACTTGCCCGTAGAGGCCCAGCCCGCGCCCGCCATAGAAGATCGCCGTCATGATCAGCGACTGGCTGAGATAGTTGGTAAAGGCCATGCGTCCCACCGGGCTCAGCAGGGCCGTCACCCCCTTCGCCACTGGCAGGCGGCTCAGCAGCATCAGGGCGCTGGCATAGCCGAGACTGACGAAGATACTGAGGAATTCCGCTGCCGCGCGGTGCGAGCCATAGATTTCCGGCTCCGGGAAGTTTTCGCGCAGGATGATCAGGTTCTGCCAGCCGATGAGGCTCAGCGCCCCCGCCCCCAAAATGATTGCCACCACGTGCCACAGGGTGCGGCGCGCCTCGAAATAGCCCACCTTGAACAGGCCCAGACCAATCATCATCAGGCCGATGACCTTGGGCGCAAAGACAGCGATCTGAGAGAATATGCTCATCGCCCACATGACGAAATTGGCGTGCAGGGATTGGGCAAACGTCCCCTGCATCAGGCGGATCGTTTCGGCAAAGCTCAGGCCGTCACTGCCGCTGAGGGCCTCGCCCAGTTGCTCACGCGGCACAAAGCTCAGGATAAACCCGGCCCCCACCACCATAAGGCCGCCCAGAGCCCAGGCGAAAATCCCCCAGCGCAACAGATGCGGGGTGCGAACGGTCAGGATATAGAACAGGCCGCACAGGGCATACATCAGCAGAATATCGCCGACCCAGATGGCTGCGCCGTGGCCCACGCCGATCAAGGCCAGCCAGACCAGACGCCGAAAGCGCACGGTCTGCGTCACCGGCGTCGCCGGGTCATCTTTTTGCCCAACCAGAAACAGGCTGATGCCAAACAGCATGGCAAACAGGGTCAGGCATTTCGACTCGAAAAAGGTATGGATGACCCACCACGCCTGACGGTCGGCGTCGCTTAGCGGTATGGTCGCCCGCGCCGGGTTCATATAGACCTCCAGCGGCCAGCCAAAGGCCGGAGCATTGACGATCAATATGCCCAGCAGCGCGAACCCGCGGATATAGTCAAGGGCGGGATAGCGCTCGGCACTCATGCGGCGGGGGCCTCGGCTGCGACCTGCGGCGGGCGCTTGAGCAGGATCAGTTGGAACAGCACGGCGGACGGCACGGCCAGCAGGACCTGACTGGCCACCATCGGCACGGCCACCAGCGCAAAGACCAGCAGATTGCTGAAACTCAGTTCGAAATTCTGGCTGAGGGTCAGGTTGCTGAAGGCCATGACCGACCCCAAGGAGCAGACGAGGAAAGCGCAACCGATCACGTGGCTGACCGCGTGCAGGCGGTTTTTCGGCCCCTGAATGAGCCACAATGACGTCGCGCACACCATCCAGAACAGGGACAGGCCCATCTGGCGCGCACCTTCGCTGGCGGCCAGCAGGCCCTGCGCCGCAAAGACGCGCGCCGCGAACCACACGCAGGCGTGCAGGATCGACGCCGCCAGCAGCGCCAGACTAAACCACAGGAACAGCGGGCGGCGGGCCGTGAGCACGCGGAACTTACCTTGTCGGAACGGGCTTTTCGCCGCGATAGTCATAGAAGCCACGCCCGGTCTTACGACCATACCAGCCGGCCTCAACATACTTCACCAGCAGCGGGCAGGGGCGG
>NZ_JAIWNX010000283.1 GCF_020217185.1 Asticcacaulis sp. | reverse complement strand
TACTTGGAATCCGACAGGCCGTCATACAGCACATTCATGATGGCCAGCACCGTATCCAGACCGATAAAATCGCCCAGCTCCAGCGGCCCCATCGGGTGATTGGCCCCCAGCTTCATGGCCGTGTCGATGGCTTCGACCGTCCCCACCCCTTCGTACAGGGTGTAGATGGCCTCATTGATCATCGGGATCAGGATGCGGTTGACGATAAAGGCCGGATAGTCCTGCGCATTGGCGGTGATCTTGTCGAGGCTTTCAGCAAAGCGCACCGCCGCCTCATAGGTGTCGGTCTCGGTGGCGATGCCGCGGATGATTTCGACCAGCTTCATGATCGGCACCGGGTTCATAAAATGCAGGCCGATAAAGCGCGTCGGACGATCCGAAGCCGTGGCCAGTCGCGTGATCGAAATGGACGAGGTGTTGGACGCCAGAATGGCTTCGGGTTTCAGGTGTTCGGACACCGATTGGAAGATGGCCTTCTTGATCTCTTCGTTTTCGGTCGCCGCTTCGATGACCAGATCGCAGTCGGCCAGTTCCGAGGCCATGGCCGCCGGCTTGACCAGCTTGACCGCATTGGCGGCTGTCTCAGCCGTGATGACGCCCTTTTCGACCGACCGGGCGATGCCCTTGTTGATCTTTTCGATCGCCTTGGCGATGGCGGCGGCCTGCTGATCGTAGAGGAAGACGTCGTAGCCTGCCTGCGCGCACACCTGCGCAATGCCCGACCCCATCTGCCCTGCCCCGATAACGCCGACGACTTTGATCTCTGTCATTTTGAACCCGCGGTACTTGTTATTAGGGCAGGAGCTTAAACCGCCCCACCGGGTAATCAAGGGCCCAGAAAAAATTATACCTCCCCAACTTGTTGGGGAGGGGGACCGCGCCTGAAAGGCGTGGTGGTGGGGTATCTGGCTATACGTCCCTTTACGCAGTGACGAAGTTCAAAAAAAGAAACCCCACCACCACATCTCACCAGCTTCGCAGGCTCGTGCGGTCCCCCTCCCCGGCATAGCCAGGGAGGTATAGAACAGCGTTTAACCCAGCGCCTTGAGCAGAGCCGGGACGGCGGTCTTGTAATCTTCGACCAGACCGAAATCGGCGACCTGAAAGATCGGGGCTTCCGGGTCCTTGTTGATGGCGACGATGACCTTGGAGTCCTTCATACCGGCCAGGTGCTGGATAGCGCCCGAAATACCGACGGCGATGTAGAGCTCAGGCGCCACGACCTTACCGGTTTGCCCCACCTGATAGTCATTGGGGGCATAGCCCGCATCAACCGCCGCGCGCGAGGCGCCGACCGCGGCCCCCAGCTTGTCGGCCAGGGGCTCCAGCACGGCCTTGAACTCATCGGCCGACCCCAGCGCCCGGCCACCGGACACCACCACCTTGGCCGCACCCAGTTCCGGACGGTCCGAGACGACCTTTTCGTCCGACACAAAGCGCGTCTTCAGCGTCACCGCCGGAACCGCCACGGCTTCGACCGCCGCCGAACCGCCCGTCGCCGCCACCGGCGCAAAGGCCGTCGGGCGCACGGTCAGCACCTTTTTGGCGTCCGCTGTCTTAACGGTTTCCAGCGCATTTCCGGCATAGATGGGGTGGACGAAGGTGTCGCCCGCCACTACGTCGATGACGTCGGAAATGATCGAAACGTCCAGCGCGGCAGCGATGCGCGGCGCAACATTCTTGCCCGAAGCCGTGGCCGGGAGGGCGATGGCGTCATAGCCACCGGCCAGCGACACGATCAGGGCCGAAACGGCCTCAGCAATGTCGGCCTTCAGCTCGGCGCTTTCGGCCGTCAGCACCTTGCGCACGCCCGCCGCCGCAGCGGCCTGAGCGGCCACGGCAGACGCTTCGCCATAGACCAGCACGTCGATATCCCCCGACAGCTTTTGCGCCGCCGTGATGACCTTCAGCGTCGTGTCGCGCAGGTGCGCGCCGTCGTGATCGGCAATAACCAGAACCGCCATCAGAGAACTCCTGCCGTCTTGAGGTTAGCGATAAGGGCATCGGCGCTATCGACCTTGATACCCGCCGACCGCTTGGCCGGCTCGGTGACCTTGACCACCGTCAGGCGCGCCGCCGCATCGACGCCGTAATCGGCCAGGGCCCTGGTATCGAGCGGCTTCTTCTTGGCCTTCATGATGTTGGGCAGGGAGGCGTAGCGCGGCTCATTGAGGCGCAGATCGGTCGTGATGACCGCCGGAAGCTGCACGCCGAGCGTTTGCAGACCGCCATCGACTTCGCGGGTGACGAGCGCTTCGGAACCTGCGATCTCCACCTTCGAGGCGAAGGTCGCCTGCGGCCAGTCGAGCAGGGCCGACAGCATCTGACCGGTGGCGTTGTTGTCGCCATCAATGGCCTGCTTGCCCATCAGCACGATGTCCGGATTTTCCTGAGCCACTACGGCCTTCAGCACCTTGGCTACGGCCAGCGGCTCAAGGTCCTGATCGGTTTCGATCAAGAGGCCGCGATCGGCACCCATGGCCAGAGCCGTGCGCAGGATCGCCTCGCACTGCGCGACGCCGATGGAGACGGCGACGATCTCGGTCACCGTGCCCTTTTCCTTGAGGCGCACGGCTTCTTCGACGGCGATTTCGTCAAAGGGGTTCATGGCCATCTTGACATTGGCCAGATCGACGCCGGTCTGGTCAGACTTGACGCGGACCTTGACATTGTAGTCCAACACCCGCTTGACGGGTACCAGTACCTTCATTGTGAGCTTTCCTCGCAGCAAGCTATAATTCGATGACGTTTACTGACGCCGCTGCCCCTCAAAGTCAATCGGTGTCGTGGCGGAAACCCGCGCATTTTATTGGCTTTCCGATCTCAACGGCAACCATTTCGCTTGCCTGAGGCGCGGTTTGAAGGCATGGAAACGGGCACTCAACTGATCGCGCCCTAGCGGAAGCCTGCCGTATGAAAACCGACAAAAATCTTATCCTTCGCGTCAAGTTAATCGCGCTGGGGGTCTTCATAGTGGCCAGTATCGGTATTCTGGTTTACGGCGCGCTGTACGAAATGCCGCGCCGCAAGTGTGAGGCCAATGGCGGCTGGTGGTCGGACAAGTACCGCGCGTGTAAAACGCCGGTCTATCTTCCGCTTTTGACCAAACGCAAGGCGGGTGAGCCGCAAAAGATCCTGTGGCCGACCGAAGACGCCAAAGGCGCGTCCAATGGTTCGCCCAGGCCGGTGGATCAGCCGGCGGCTTCGTCGGCTTCGACAAGCGTGTCGGCTGCATCGAAGTAAGGTTTAACCTCCCTAAACCTTACCCGGCACCCACAGCACATCGGCACGGCCCTGATCATTGGCATGGCGCGCCAGCACGAACAGCAGGTCCGACAGCCGGTTGAGATAGGTCGTCACCGGTGGGCTCACCACCTCATCCGCCACCTGCGTCAGCGCCACACAATCGCGCTCAGCTCGCCGCACAATCGTGCGGGCCAGATGCAGATGCGCGCTTAACGGCGACCCGGCAGGGAGGATGAACGAACTGAGGGGCTCCATTTCACCATTAAAGCGATCTATCGCCTGTTCCAGCGCCTCCACGCGCTGTGCATCAAGCCGCAGCGGCGTCCAGCTCTTGGGCTGACCATCATCGGGCACAGCCAGATCGGCCCCCAGATCGAACAGATCGTTCTGCACCTGCGCCAGAAGGGCATCGACCGCCCCGTCCGCGAACAGGCGCGCCACGCCCAGCGCCGCATTGGCCTCATCGACGCTGCCCATGGCGACGACGCGCGCATCGGTTTTCAGTCGCCGCGCCCCGTCGCCCAGACCGGTCGTTCCGTCATCGCCGGTGCGCGTGTAAATCCTGTTGAGCTTGACCATAGACGGCTCAGTGCCCCGCCTTCCACCAGGCCAGCAGGCACAGAAGGCCGATGGCCACGGCCTGAAGCATGACGCGCCACTGCATCAGCTTGTTCGACCAGCGCTCGCCAAACCGGCCGCCGCGATAGAGGCTGAACACGCCTATGCCCAGCACGACAAGGACCGCAAACATCGCCAGCAAGGCGGCAATCAGAAGAAAAGTGCTCATCGCAGGCTCGCTCAGCAACAGGCTTTGAGGAAATAACCGGCCTGTATCAACCATGTTAACGCCAAAAAATCCAGATCGTCATGCGTGTTGTTTAAAACAACGCACCCGAGGAATTCTCCGGACAGGCCACTTCATGTTACAGGGTTACACTTTTTTAGAGGTCAGGTCTATTTTTTGCCTGTTTTTCGGCGTAATGAAGTTCTGTATACGACGGAATGAACGATCATTCTCGTTATGGATACATCAGACTTCACCCCTACGGGTGTGGTACGCGTTTCTCACCGAATTCCCTGCGTTAACGCCCTTTGGGGCTTGCCCTACAGACCCGATAGGTATTAAACCGCGTAACCCATTGAATTCCCTAAAACCCTATCCCATTTATGGGTACAGGTTCCATCCGGCGGCCCGCACCGCCCTCAGCACAGCTCGATAAATGAACATGTATCAGGCGTATGAACTGAAAGACAAACTCACTCAGGAAGAGACGGCACTGCCTCTGGGCGCGCGCGCGCGTTCCAAGGAACTGAACCGTCTCAAAATCCTTGCCTCCGCCAAAGCTCTGTTCCGGGAGCGCGGCTATGAGGCGGCCACCTTACGCGACATCGCGCGCGAAGCGGGCCTGTCCACGGGTGCCGTTTTCGCCAACTTCGCCGACAAGAACGAGATTTTCGTGAAGGTCGTCGAAGAAGAAACCGCACGCGTCATCACCGCAGCCATCGACGCGCACGACACGACGCGCCCGCTGGCCGATCGTCTGCACCGTCAGCTTATGGCGGCCTATGAAGCGGCAGAAGGCAATGCGCGCCTGATCCTGTCGGCCTTCGTGATGAACTGGAGCGGTCAGACCAGCGACGCCGAAGCCAATGCCGGTCTGGCCGATATCGCCAGCCTCACCGACATGACGCGTCAGGTGATTCTGGAAACCCTGCGCCACGCCCAAAGCGAAAACGAACTGCCGGCCAAGGCCGACATCGAGCACGGCGCTGAGATCATCGAAGACCTCACCTTCTCAAACCTGCGCCGCGCCCATCGCGACGGGCAGGCGTTCGTCTCCATGGGCGAGCGTCTGCGCTTTCAGATCGAACTGATCGTGTCCGGCCTGAAGGCGGCGTAAGCCAACTCTCTCCTCCCATGAAAAAGCCGCCGGGGTCTCTCCGGCGGCTTTTTCATTTCGGAACTATGGAGACTCAACTGGTCCATTTCAGCGTGGCGGGTTTCAGCGGGTTGGCGAAGGGGCGTTCTTCGGAACGGTGCGCCATCCACTCCTTCTTGAGTTGCTGATACCACTTGGCCTGCGTGTCGGCGTCGTCGATCCACAGGAGTGACGGATCGTATCTCAGCCCTTCGTTTTGCAGATTGACCATGTCGCCGTCCTGCTTGAGGAAGGCTCGGGTGCCGTATTTGAATATCGGGGCAATGGCGCGGAAAATGGCATGATCCGACCAGAAGATCTGCGTGATGCGCGTCCTGGTGGCGTGCACCGGCGTCAGACAGGTGAGGCCCAGAATCTGCCGCTCCCCGATCTCGATATGTTCATAGCGCACGCCGGGCAGGCGGAAGGTGATCTCGGTCGCCGGTGCCCCGCCCAGAATACGATAGGCGCGCGAATTTTTTGACGGCGCGTGACGCACCATCGCAAAGCCGAACTCACGCGGCTCAAAAGCCTTGGCCTTTTCGAGCTGCTTCTTGGAGGAGCGCCACCACCATTGTTGATGCACATAGGGGCCATGCGCCGGGTCCATCAGCCCCACCACCGCGTGGTCGATGTGGCTGTCGAAATCCATGCTCTCAACGATAATGGGTTTGCCCCCGACCACACCGGGCAGCATTGGCGGCTCATGATCGGGCTCGGTCGGGCGTCGCGCATCGGCGGTCATGTAGAGCCAGACGATGCCCTGTTGTTCCTTAACGGCGTAGGATCGCACCCGGATGCGTTCGACGTCCATCGGCTGATCGGCGGTCAGGGAGGGCACCGCCGTGCAGCCCCCATGCGTACCAAACGTCCAGCCGTGATAGGGGCACTGCACCACCGGCTGACCGGTCTGGGGGTCAGGGATCATCTTGCCGGCGGACAAGGGCGCGGCGCGGTGCGGGCAGATGTCGCGCATCGCATAGGCCTTGCCCTGCGTGTCGCGCGCCAGCAGCACCGGCTCGCCCAAAATCTCGTAGCGTTGCAGCTTGCCGGGCTTCAGATCATCGGCCAGTGCCGCAAAATACCAGGCGTCGCGGAGGAAGCCCTGCCCGAAGACAAGACGTTCTTTGGCGATGGGCGGGGCGGACTGATCAGGCATGGGCAAACGATATCACAAAACGGGCGAAAAGAGTGACTATAGTTCAGCACGCGCCGTCGCCAAAAGCGATTATTTGTCGCACCGGCTAACCGGGGAACGCGCCCATTGCCGCGAGGAAGCCTTCGTTTTCGTGATCCTTGCCAATGGTCACGCGCAGACAGTGCGGCAGACCGTAATTGGCGACATGACGCACGATAAAGCCCTTGCGCATCAGGTGGTCATTGGCGCGCACGGCCTGCGCTTCGTCGGCGAAGTGGATCAGGACGAAATTGCCCTGACTGACATCGACGCGATAGCCCAGCGCCCGCACCGCCTGATAGAAACGCGGCCGCCATTGCAGTACCTGCGTGCGCGAGGCGTCCAGATGCGCCTGATCGGCCAGTGACGCCACAGCGGCGTACTGGGCCGGCAGATTGATATTGAATGGCATCCGAATGCGATCCAGCGCTTCGATCACCCGCACGGGGGCGTAGCCGAAGCCGACGCGCAACCCGGCCAGTCCGTGAATCTTCGAGAAGGTGCGCGTGACGATCATGTTGTCGCAATTGCGCGCCAGCGCAAAGGCGCTTTGATAGGTCGGCTCGTCGGCAAATTCCGCATAGGCTTCGTCGATGACCAGCAGGATGTGCGGCGCCAGACGGCTGCGCAGATCGGCAATCTCTTCCGGTGTGTTCCAGGTGCCGGTCGGATTGGCCGGGTTGGAGATATAGACGATCTTGGTACGCGCATCGACCAGCTCCAGCAGGCGTTCGATTTCGACGCGCTGAGCCGGTTCGGGGGCCAGACGCACCTCGGCCTGACAGGCCTCGGCGCTGATGCGGTAGGCAAGGAAGCCGTGTTCACCGGTGACGATATTGTCCCCGGCTTCGAGCCAAGCCTGATTGAGCACGCCGAACACCTCGTCCGAGCCGTTGCCAAAGATCAGGCGGTGCGGCTCAAGGCCGTGATAGGCAGCCACAGCCTCACGCAACGGGGCGGCGTGACCGTCGGGATAGCGGAACAGCTTGGCGCGCGCGGCTTCGAAGGCTTCGATGGCCTTCAGCGAACTGCCCAGCGCGTTTTCATTGGACGACAGCTTGATCGGCTCGGCCACGCCCTCGATCTTCGACTTGCCTCCGACATAGGCGGCAATCTCCCAGATACCGGACTTGGGTTCAGGCTGGGAAGCGGGGGGCGAAACGGTATCCATCGGGGATGTTCCTGCGCGTGCGAATTTTACTAGTATCGTGAATTTGAAGTTCGCTTCATTCTGATATCGAGAGCCGGGCGAACTTCAAATTCAAAAAACGATACTAGATACAATAATTTGGTAGTGTCCTGTTGAATCTGAAATTCGCCAGTGGACGATATCAATCACATGCGAATTTCAGATTCAGGACACTAGGTGCTGGTTAGCACCACGGGGCAGCAGGTTCAATGCAATGTTGGCAAGGCGGGGCGTCCCCTCCGTCAGCTTCGCTGACACCTCCCTCGCTCTCGCATGGGAGGTGGTATCGCTAAATCCGTGGGGATGTCCCGATCACACCGGACAGCGACCCCAGCGCCTTTTCGGCCTTGGGGTCGAGGCGGCTGTCGTCTTCCTGCACAAAACCGGACAGGCCAAACAGCTTCATCCCGCCGGTCGAGCCCAGCCATTCGGCGGCCAGCCCGCGCTGCCCCAGAAGCTCGGTCAGGGCGGCTTCGGACAGACGGCTGTCCGTCACCCAATAGCTGACATCATCGCCGGTTGGTTCGGGTTTCAGGGCGGCAATGGCAAAGCCCTTCGGGCGCTCCGGCGTGCGCTCCGGCAGGGCGCAGATGACCCGCACCTGCGGTTCGGCCAGCAGCCGCGCCCACCACGCGCCAGCGCGGGGATCAAGGCTCAGTATACCGATATGGCGGGGGTCGCGGGCGGCGGCGATGACCTGCACCGGCTCGGCCAGACCGACCTCAGAGGGCGCAGCCCCGAAGCGTTCGCGGCTCCATTTGACCAGTTGCGCCGACGCGTCACCCGCCCAAAAATCAAGGTGAAGACCACCCTGATCCTCACCTTGAATGCGCAGCGATTCCGAGATCAGTTCGCGCCAGATAGCGACCACCGCCGCATCCGAAGCGGCCACGCGCGGCTTACCCGTCAGCTTGCGCAGCAGCATGGCCTCGCGGTCAGGGCGCAGCAGGCAGGCATTGGCGTCACCGCCTTCGCGCGCCTTGGCCGCCGCAATGTCACGCGCCAACGCCGAACGCTCATCGACCAGACGCAGAAGCTCGGCATCAATCGCGTCGATCCGCAGTCGCAAATCAGTCAGCGACAGGGGTGACGGTGGGGTCTGCGCGCGGGCATTGAGGGCCAAGCTCGGTCTCCGTGACCCGGTGACGGCATTGCCGGTGGGGTCTTTTCAAAACTATACACAGCCGTCCCTTTGGTTTCCAAAGATACCAAAGTGTAGCTCTGCTGATTACAGTACAAAACGATATTTTTTACAATATAGATCGCAAATTTAGCGAATAACCGGTGCCGCCGCCACGCGCAGCGGCCCGACATAGGCCCCGCCGTCACGGAAGACGAAATCGAGCTTCACCGGCTTGTCCGCCGTCATTTTTGTACCGACAAAGGCGCGGGCCAGCGGTTCGTATTCCGCCGAGATCAGCCCCGCCCCCAGCAGAAACGCAAACGGGTCACCCGTGCCCTTGACCTCCAGCCCCAAAGGCCCGCTAAGCGCCAGATTGGGGTCGAGCAACAGGGCCTCGGAGCGGCCAAACACCTCAAGCTCCCCCACATGCAGAGAGGCCTGCACCTGACGCACGGCCCCGCCGGCCTCGCGCCAGCCATTCAGATCACCACGGAATTTGGAGGCCTGCGCCATGCGCCCCTGAAAGGCCATGTCGAAATTCTGCCCCTGCCCCAGCCGCCCCAGCAGGCTCTGCGGATGCGCCTGAGCCCCCGACGCGCGCCAGATGAAATCGACCGTATCCACCCCGTCCTTCGTCGGCGTCACGCGCCCTTCGAGGCGCTGGGCGCTTTGCAGGACGAAGGGGTGTTCGGGCTTTGAGGGCGTGAAGGTGGCGTTCAGCCCCTCAAGGCCAATGGTCTGTAGGGGTTGCGTCCAGCCCGACACGCTGACGCGCAGGGCGTCACCGGTGACGGCCACCTGCCCCAGATCGCTCTGATCTGCCCCCTGCCCGCGATAGAGCGTCAGGCCTTTGGTGGCGACAAACATCCACTTATCAAGCGCAAAGGCCGAGGCCTCGGCCTCCAGCGCCGGAACCGCCAGCCCTTTACCATTGGGCGCGATCAGCCGCACGTCTTTCAACTGAAGGAACATGCGGAAGGGATAGCCCTGCACCCGGAAAGGCGCGTGGGCGACCTGATAGCCCTTTGTCGTCAGGGTTTTTGCCTGTTCGGCCAGCCGGGTTTCGATCTGATGCGCGGTGAAGAACCAGTAGCCGCTCCACAGCAGCGCCCCGATCAGGAACAACCCGATGGGCAGGAACAGACCCAGCCGCGAGTGTTTCTTTTTGGGGGTCGTGAGCGCGGGGACGTCGGTCATTCAGGGCTCCGTTCCACCCTCCCCCAACAGGGGAGAGGGCTGGGTAAGGGGGTCTTTATACCAACGGCCGAAGATGCTGACCGCATCCGGCCGTTGAAGACACGAGACTGTCTCATATGTGTCAGTGACATGAGACAGTCTCGAATGGA
>NZ_JAIWNX010000282.1 GCF_020217185.1 Asticcacaulis sp. | reverse complement strand
AGGCGCTCGATCATCAGCGCCGTGCGGATGCCCTTGGTGACCGCGTCCGGCGTTTCAGGCGCGTCCATCGCGCTTAAGGCCAGCAGCATCCGATCCGCATAGGCGCGCAAATGTTCGCGCCGCCGTTCGGGGGTTAGAGAGCCTGCCATGTCCGTCGTCTCGGTCATGCCCCAAAGGGTAACCGCGCTTTTTATGGCGGGGATAGATTTCGCGCCCCTAAACCGGGTGCAGGGGCCGTGCCCCTGCTCGCCGGAGGCTCTATCTTTGTCCAACCTTGATAAGCCGGGCGGGATGGCGCGGCGAAACCTTAGACAAGGCTTTGTATCCTCCGGACTTCACTGAAAGGAGATACGACATGAACCGCAATCGAATCGAAGGCAGCTGGGAGCAGCTCAAGGGTCACGTTCAGAAGGCCTGGGGCAAGCTGACCAATGACGATCTGGATCAGATCGAAGGCGACCGCAAGCTGCTGGCCGGCAAGATTCAGGAACGCTATGGCGTCGCTCAGGATGAGGCGGAGCTTCAGATTCGCCGCTGGAACGACGAAGACGACACGGTGGATTCAGTCATCCCCGACGTTCGCTAGACCATGTGTCTTGTGCAAAAAAGCCCTCCGAAGTTGCTTCGGAGGGCTATTTTTCAGGCCATTCGGGCGAAGGTCAGGCAGGTTTTCAGGCCGCGGTCGCTGGTGAAGGCCACATCGCCTTTCAGCGTGCGGGCAAAGCTGTGCAAAATGCGCATCCCCAGACTTTTGGAGGCCGCGAGGTCAAACCCGCTGGGCAGGCCGGGGCCATCGTCGCGGATCGACAGCACAAACACGTCGGGCTTCGTGTCATCGAGGCGGATGGTGACCGCGCCCTGACCGGCGCTGAAGGCGTGTTTCAGCGAATTGGTCAGCACCTCCACCACGAACAGCGACAGGGTCATCACCTGTTCGGCGGGCAGGGTGATGTCGGGCACCTCGACCTCCAGCCGGATGCGTCCGTCGCGGGTGTGAAGCACGTCCTCGGCAATGTCGCGCAGCAGAGTGCGCAGCGGCACATTGACATTGTCCGGGTCGTACAGCTTGCGATGGATGCGCGACAGGGTTTCCAGACGCAGGCGGGCGTCGGTCAGGGCGTCGGTGGCCTCGCGATTGCCTTCCAGCTTTTTCGATTGCAGGGTGAGCATACTGGCCACGAAGGCCAGATTGTTGGCGATGCGGTGCTGAAGCTCGGCATAGAGCGTCTTTTGATGCACCACCAGGGCGGCATTGGTGTTGCGTTCGGCTGCTAGCTTTTCCTGCGCCAGTCGCATACCGTGGATGACCGCGATATCAACAGCCGAGACCAGCAGGAAAAAGCCCAAAGCCACCAGCACCGGCGGGCTGACGTCCAGACTGAAAACCGGCGGGATGAAAAAGAACCACGCGGCCAGCGCGCTGAGCGCGGCGCAGACGATCCCCGGCCAGAGGCCGACCAGCCACGCCGTCAGCATGACGGCCGGGAAGAAGGTCAGGAAGGGAAAGCCGGGCGGCAGGGCCTTGTCACTGACGAAGCGCAGGCCCAGCGCCACGCCGAAGAAGGCCACGGCCACGCCATAACGAAACGCCGTCTGGTCCTCGCGTTCGCGGAACCAGCGCGTTATCTCCCGGAAAAAGCCCTCAACCCTGTACATGAGACCGTTATTCCGGGGGTTTCGACGGGCGTCAAGCCACTAGTGCACGGTAGAGGCAAGCGCTCATACGTTATTTATGATCGCGTCTGGCGGTGAGTTCGGCGGCGATCATCAGGCCCAGCGCCGCCAGCGAACCGACTACGACCGCCGGGCCCAGCGCCGCCCAGCCCCAGTGCCCGGCAATGGCTGCGAGTAACGGCGGGCCGATCAGCGAGCCGCCCGCCCCGAACTGCGTCAGCACGCCATTAGCGGCAGCGACATTAAGGCCGGGGCTCATATGCGGCAGGCGGGCGAAGACAAGGCTTGAACCTATGCCTGACACGGCGTTGAGCGCGATAATCAGCCCCGCCAGCCACAGCGGAGGACCGCCGATAAAGATCAGGCAGGCCAGAACGGCGGGCACCAGCAGGCCTGCGCATAAGGCGATCCAGCGCGCCCGCTCCCCGCGGTGCAGGGCCTGCGCGGCGGCCCACGCCCCGCCTAAGGTCGCGGCCGAGGCGAGGCCGGTAACGGTGGCGGCGACCGATGGCGACTGCCCCTGTTCGGTGAGGAACAGCGGGAACATGGCGATCAGACCGACGAACAGGGTGGTGTAGCAGCCAAACCCGGCGCACATCAGCCAGACGGGCAGGGGCGGCCATACGAGCCGGGTTTCACTTTTCGTCTCGACCACCGGGGTGCGGACGGCGGCGAACAGGGCGGCCCCGGCCAGCAGCGCCCACACGACCAGCACGGCGCGCCAGCCGGTAAAGAGCAACAGAACGCCGCTCAGGCCCATGCCGATGGCAAAGCCTGCCGGAACAAAGGTGCTCCACAGGGTGAGCGCTGCGCCCTGATCCTGCGGCCGCGCGACCGTGGCGATCAAGGATGGCGCGGCGATGACCACCATCAGATAGCCCGCACTTTCGATCAGGCGGGCGGCAAACAACGTCCACAGGCCGGGGATCAGCGCGCCGATCAGACCGCCGGCGGTCAGTAACCCCATGCCGTACAACAGTGCCTTGCGACTGCCCAGTCGGGCGATGAGGAGGCCGGCAATGATGCCGAGGCTGGCCCCGCCGGTCTCGATCAGCGACACCAGCCAGCCAGCTTCGACGCGCGACAGGCTAAGGTCGGCGGAGATGACCGGGCTTAGGGAGGCAAACTTGCCCAGCGCGGCAGCGGCCAGCACGCCGGTAAACCACAGGAGCAGGATGGGACGCCAATGCGAGTCGATGCGGATCATGCCTGCGTCGATACGGGCGTGTGCGCGGGGGATCAACGCATATTTTATGCGCGATCAGAGTGTCGTCACCAGCCGCGCAGCGCGTCCGTCCGACAGCAAAAGCCGCTCCCAGATCAGGCGGCTTTGGACAATGGGGACGATGGGATGGTGATTGGGGCCGGTAGCGACCTCGATGCGGCTAAGGCGTCCGTCGCGCCAGCCCAAACCCTCCAGCGAGGCTTCGGCGGCCAGTATGTCCTCAGAGGCATAGCGGATCAGGGACTTGCCCAGAAACGCCCCCGGCTCGGCCCGCCACAGGCCTTCGCGCGACGGCGAAACCGCCAGCAGATCGTGCGTTCGGTCGTCGATCAGGTGCACGCTGAGCTGCGACGTTTCCACCAGCCGTTTGAGGATGGCGTCCTGCGCCGAGTCGGCCAGAAGCCGTTGCGCCCGCTGCCACTGATCATCCGGCAGGGCCAGAGCCCCGCTTTCCCAGCGCGACACCGTCGTCTGCGTCACGCCCATCAGCTCTGCCAGATGGCTCTGCTTTAGGCCTTTCAACAGCCGCAGACGGCGAAGCGGGGAATGGGGGCGGGACATAGCCCGACTGTGGCAGGGGCGCGGGTCAAGATCAATACCCCCCGATCACCGGCAGGACTTCACCCGTAATGTAGCTGGAGCAGTGGTTCGAGGCCAGAAACACATAGGCGGGGGCCAGTTCTTCTGGCTGGGCCGGGCGCTTCATCGGGGTTTGCGCGCCAAACTGTTCGACCTGTTTCGACGGCTTTTCCGCCGGGTTGAGCGGCGTCCATACGGGGCCGGGGGCCACGGCATTGACGCGGATGCTTTTGGCGAGCAACTGCCCCGACAGGGCGCGCGTAAAGGCGTGGATGCCGCCCTTGGTCATCGAGTAGTCAATGATGGATTTTGAACCCTCTATGCCGGTGATCGAGCCGGAATTGACGATGGCCGCCCCGGCCCGCATGTGGCGCAGCGCCGCCTGAGTCATATAGACATAGCCGTAGAGATTGGTCTTCAGCGTCGTGTCGAGGTGTTCGGGACTGAGCTTTTCAAACTGCATCTCGTGCATCTGAAACGCCGCATTATTGACCAGCACATCCAGTTGGCCAAAGGCTTCGATGGTAGCGTCCACCGCCGCGAAACAGAAGTCGCGATTGGTGACATCCCCGCAAAACAGCAAGGCCTTGCGCCCTTCGGCCTCGATCAGCGCTCTGGTTTTTTCGGCATCCTCGTGCTCATTGAGATAGACGATGGCCACATCCGCCCCTTCGCGGGCAAACAGCACGGCGACGGCGCGCCCGATGCCGGAATCGCCGCCGGTGATGATCGCCACCTTGTCCTTCAGCTTGTCAGAGCCCTTGTAATAGGGGGCGTCATACATCGGTTGCAGCTCAAGATCGGCTTCCTGACCCGGTTTGTCGAGCGTCTGATCGGGCAGGGGCGGCACGGGATAGGGCCGCGCCCCGGTCTGCGGCACGGCGTCTTCGTCCGGCGCGGTCTGTTCCTGACCCACGGCGTGCTGAAGGGCGCGGTGACGTTCGGCGGTCTGTTCGGCTTCGGCGGCGAAGTACGTAAAGCGGTCATCGAGGGTCATGCGGTGCTCTTTCTTGAAAGGCTGACCCCGCCCGCCCTTCCTATGCCCCGTCAGGGCGTCAAAAAGCGATGGCGCTTACATCGCCCCAGAGTTCAAAGCCGTAAAGCCCATCCACAAAGCCATGGCGACCATCATCACATTCTCCGTCAGTGAGACAAAGCCCAGCGGCACATGACTGTCGCCGCCGACGCAGGCGCATTTCAGTTCGCGCCGGTCTATATAGACGGCCTTGAAAACCGACACAGCCCCAATGCTGCCGATCAGCAGCGCCACCGGTACGGACAGCCAGCTAAGCGCCCCTGCGGCCATCAAAAGGCCCGCGCTGCCTTCGGCAAAGGGATAGATATAGCCATAGGGCACCCAGCGTTTGGCCAGCAGGTCGTAGTTGAGGAACATGGTGGAGAAGGTTTCGACATTCTGGAGCTTCAGCATCGACAGGGCCACCATGCTGAAGGCGATAAACCATTCCGCCGCCCGGCCGGTAAAGGGTGTGCCAAACACCGCATAGGACACGCTCAGCGCCAGCAGTGCCATCAGGGCAAAAACGGCGATCACCGGGGTATAGGTGGGTGTCTTGGGGTCCGGAACGCGCTGCCCGAAATACCGCCGCAGATCGTCATAACCCCCGATGCGCTCGCTGCCGATAAAGGTTTGCGGTGTGGTTTTGACCTCATGCCGGGCTTTGAAGGCGTCGGTCTCTTCGCGGGTTTTCAGCCAGTGATCTTCGACCGTAAAGCCTTTGGATTTCAGCAGGTGTAACGCCTTCAAGCCGTAGGGACAGGTGTGCGTCGGCATGACCATGCGATAGAGCGTGGCGATTTTGGGCTGATCTTTCATCGTGCCCTCCTTTTGATGGCCTCTGCGCGAGCCTTATACCCTGTGGCGGCGAAAGCCATGCGGATGGGTACGTGATCTGGCAAGAGATGTGAAAGGGCAAGGCACTCACCTGTGGCCGGCTCTGGCTCAGGCGTCATCTGTCGAAGGCCCCCCACCGTCCCGGCACCTGTCGGTGCCGGTCCACCTCCCCCAGTAAACTGGGGGCGTAGGTTTAAGGCAAGCCCTTATCCCTACTTCCCCGGCGTGCCGGGGGAGGTGGCATCTGAGCGCAAGCGAAGATGACGGAGGGGGGCTCGGGCAACACAAGAAAAAGGCGCAGATGGTACCACCTGCGCCCGATCATGAAGTTAGCTCTTGGCGGTAATCAGGTACAAGGCGTCTTGATCGCCTCTGCCATAGACTTGAGATTTACATCCATCTGCTCGATCTGAGCGTTCATCTTGTCCTTATCGGCCCCCGCCGGAGCGTAGGTCGCCATTTCTTTCAAGCCGTCGCGCAGATCGACCATGTGCGGATACATTTCCTTGGTCAGATTGCACACAGTTACCCCGTCGTTGGCCTCCATGGCGGGCTTCATCTTTTCTGCAATTTCTTTCAGCTTGCTCGCCGTCGCCTGCATGCGGGTGACAAGCGCCTTCATTTTTGCCTCAATATCCTCCGGCAATGCGTTTTGCTCCGTTGCCGGTGAGGTCGGCTTGTTCTGCGCCAGCACAGGCTGGGTGAGCATGACCATGCCAAGGCCGAGCGCCACAGCGCTGAGTGATTTACGCATTGAGTATCCCCCTGAGAAAGCGTCCGCCCTTCGGACGGTTCTGATTTAAGGGCGCAATGATCCCGTTGGCCAGTGAAATTTTTACTCCCCATCGTCTCGCAGAAAACGAGGGGCGTAGAATTCGGGCAAGCCCTTTCCTCATTCCTACTCCCCCGGCGTGCCGGGGGAGGTGGCGCGCAGCGCCGGAGGGGGGCTAACCCCCACTGTTCATACGCTCTACGGCCAGACGGTAAACCCCATCGGCAACCTCATCGGGATCGCGATAAATATCCGCTGCGTTTATCCGGCAGGTTTCGATGCCCTGATTACGAAGCCATTCATCGCGCCGGGCATCACGGGCCGCTACCTCATCGACGCCGTGATGCTGGCCATCGACCTCAATGGCCAGCCGCGCCCTGTAGCAATACATGTCCAGCACATAGGGGCCGAGGGCGTATTGTCGGCGAAAGATCGGGCCATCCGGATGTCGCGTTTTCAGGCGGTCCCACAGCATGAATTCCGGTGGCGTCAGGGCGCGACGCATGCGTCTGGCCAGCTTGTATTTAGGCGTCATCTGTCGAAGGCCCCCCACCGTCCCGGCACCTGTCGGTGCCGGTCCACCTCCCCCACCGTCCCGGCACCTGTCGGTGCCGGTCCACCTCCCCCAGTAAACTGGGGGAGTAGGCTTAAGGCAAGCCCTTCCTCATACCTACTCCTCCCGGCGTGTCTGATGCAGGTAACCCTCCCACAGCTACGGCGCCTTCGGCACACCTACTCCCCCGGCGTGCCGGGGGAGGTGGCATCTGAGCGTAGCGAAGATGACGGAGGGGGGCTCGGGCCGCGCAAGAAAAGGGCGCAGATGGTGTCACCTGCGCCCGGTTATGGGGTTTGGGGCCAACCGGCCCCAAGACCTTTTCCTTTTCGTCTTTCCGATCACTCCGCCGGTTCGGCCGGGATATAGACCTCTGAGCCCATATCCTTGAACTTCTGAGACATTTCCGCCATTCCCGTCGCAGCTTCGAGGTCTGCCTTTTCGTTGTCGGTCATGTTGGCGGCGTAGTCGCGGACCTCCTGCGTGATCTTCATCGAGCAGAATTTCGGCCCGCACATCGAGCAGAAGTGCGCCGTCTTGTGCGCCTCTTTCGGCAGGGTCTCATCGTGGAAGGCGCGCGCCGTGTCCGGGTCGAGGCCCAGATTGAACTGATCCTCCCAGCGGAAGTCGAAACGCGCGCGGCTCAGCGCATCGTCCCAGGCGCGGGCGGCGGGGTGGCCCTTGGCGAGGTCGGCGGCGTGGGCCGCGATCTTATAGGTGATCACCCCGGTCTTCACGTCGTTGCGGTCGGGCAGCCCCAGATGTTCCTTCGGTGTGACGTAGCACAGCATGGCCGTGCCGAACCAGCCGATCATGGCCGCGCCGATGCCGGAGGTGATGTGGTCGTAACCCGGTGCGATGTCGGTGGTTAGTGGCCCAAGCGTATAGAAGGGGGCTTCGCCGCAAGTGGCCAGTTGCTTGTCCATATTGGCCTTGATCTTATGCATCGGCACGTGGCCGGGGCCTTCGATCATCACCTGACAGCCCTTGGCCCACGCCACCTTGGTCAGTTCCCCCAGCGTCTCCAGCTCGGCGAACTGCGCGCGGTCATTGGCGTCGGCGATCGAGCCGGGACGCAGGCCGTCGCCCAGTGAGAAGGTGACATCGTACTCACGCATGATGTCGCAGATTTCCTCAAAGTGGGTGTAGAGGAAGTTTTCCTTATGGTGGGCCAGACACCACTTGGCCATGATCGAGCCGCCGCGCGACACGATGCCGGTGACGCGGTTGGCCGTCAGGTGGACATAGGCGAGGCGCACACCCGCATGGATGGTGAAATAGTCCACGCCCTGCTGCGCCTGTTCGATCAGGGTGTCGCGATAGACTTCCCAGGTCAGGTCTTCGGCGACGCCATTGACCTTTTCCAGCGCCTGATAGATGGGCACTGTGCCGATGGGGTTGGGCGAATTGCGCAGGATCCATTCGCGGATATTGTGGATATTGCGGCCGGTCGAAAGGTCCATGACGTTGTCGGCGCCCCAGCGGATCGCCCACACCATCTTGTCCACCTCTTCCTCCATCGAGGAGGTGACGGCGGAATTGCCGATATTGGCGTTGATCTTCACCAGGAAGTTGCGGCCAATGATCATCGGCTCGACTTCGGCGTGGTTGATATTGGCCGGGATAACGGCGCGGCCGCGGGCCACTTCGTCACGGACAAATTCCGGCGTGATGAAGTCGGGGATCGAAGCCCCGAAGTCTTCGCCATCGCGGATGACTTCGGCGTCCTGCTTGCGGCGGATGTTTTCGCGGATAGCGATATATTCCATCTCGGCGGTGATGATGCCGGCGCGGGCGTATTCGAGCTGCGTCACCTTGTGACCGGGCTTGCCGCGCATCACCTTGGGCAGGTTAGGGAATTCCGGCGCCAGACGTTCGGCCGAGACATTGCCATTGTCTTCCGGCTTGACCTTGCGGCCTTCGATAAATTCGACGTCGCCGCGATCGAGCACCAGCTTTTCGCGCACGCGCGGCAGGCCCTTGTCGATCTGAGGCACAAAGCCCTCTTCGGTGTAGGGACCCGTCGAGTCGTACAGGCTGACCGGCGGCTCATTGGCCTCTTTTTGCAGGGCGACTTCGCGGAACGGCACGCGCAGGTCGGGGAAGAGGACGCCGGGTTCATAGACCTTTTTCGAGCCGGGGAAGGGCGAGGCCTCGACCTTGATCGGCTTTAAGTCCTTGATGGGCTTGTTCATTGGATAATCCCTTTCTGAGCCTGTGGTGTGCAGGCGTGTCAATAAAGGGATCATGCGCGTCAGGTGTCTGGCCAGATGGCGGGTTGTCAGCGGAACGCGGACGCCAGAGGCTTACTCACTCCCTTCGCCGGCATGACCCGGATCAGGTTCGGCGGGTTTACGGACGCTGGTCCGATTCTCAGCCCGCTTGCGCGCGGACACCCCGGTGAACGATGGCCGGAATTTAGAGGAACGGGCGCAGGGGAGCAAGGGGGAATGTCGCATTGCTGAGGGCCTTCCCCTTCTTTACCCATTGGTAAACTTCCGGGCGCAAACTTATCCACAGGGACTGTTACGCCCGGAGGAAAGACGATGCCCGCAGGTGAGCCTCTGCGTACCGTATCGGAGCAGGAACTGCATATGAAGGTCGGCGCCTATGACGAACTGCGCCACCCCCACGGCTATGTCTATGCCAAGGAACGCCATCACTGGTACTGGTTCGCAGGGATAGCGGCGTCGCTGGTGCTGGTGGGGGCCGTCTTCTGGGGCTATGCACTGTATGCGCGCGGGGCGGCGCCTGTGTGTACGTCCAGCTTTGTCGATCGCTCCGTTTCCCCCAGCGGTGGCCGCATTGCCGAGGTGCGCCAAGTGTCCTGTCTGGGCGGTGCGCCGGATTTGCGGCTGATCGTGCATAATGCCGGAGACAGCGCCGAAGCGCCCGCCGTGTCGGCTTTTGAGGCCGGGACCGAGGTCAAGCTACGCTGGGTGTCGGATGGCGAACTGGCCGTCGCCAAGCAGGGCGGGCGGGTGTGGTTCTTCAAGACCCACTGGAAAGAGGTGCGCGTACATCTGGCGCAGTAGGTGTGGAATCGGTTGCGTTGGGGATGCGGCGCGACCTGTCCGATTTTTAACGAAAACCGGTCTTCCTTTTGCGCCCGTGCACGCTACATCTTCTGGGTCAGTCACAGGAGATACCCATGTTCGGCAATGCGTCCGTTCCCACCACCCACCATCGTCAGGCCGGGGTGGCCGACGACATCGACTTCGAGATCAAGGGCGAAGAACTGCAATTCGTCGAGATCGAACTGGATCCCGGCGAAAGCGCCATCGCCGAAGCCGGCGGCATGGTGTGGAAGGATGCCAGCGTCGGCATGACCACGGTGTTCGGCGACGGATCGGGTCAGCAAAAGGGCTTTATGGGCGCGCTGCTGGGTGCGGGCAAGCGCCTGATTTCGGGTGAAAGCCTGTTCACCACCGTCTTCACCCACAATGGTCAGGGTAAGGCGCGGGTGGCCTTTTCGGCCCCGGTGCCCGGCTCGATCATCCCGCTCAAGCTGTCCGACGTCGGCGGTCGCCTGATCTGCCAGAAGGACTCTTTCCTCGCCGCCGCCAAGGGCGTGTCGCTGGGCATCGCGTTTCAGCGCAAGGTGATGACCGGCCTGTTCGGTGGCGAAGGCTTCATCATGCAGAAGCTGGAAGGCGATGGCTGGGTCTTCGTGCAGTTTGGCGGCGCGGTGATTGAACGCACGCTGGCCCCCGGTGAGCAGCTTCACATCGACACGGGCTGCGTGGCGGCCTTCACCGATACGGTCGATTTCGACCTGGTGCAGGCGGGCGGCGTCAAGTCGATGCTGTTCGGTGGCGAAGGCGTCTTCTTTGCGCAACTGACCGGGCCGGGCAAGGTGTGGATTCAGTCTCTGCCCTTCTCACGTCTGGCCGGTCGCGTGCTGGCGGCCGCCAGTGGCGCAGGCCCCAACCGCGGCGAAGGCTCGGTCCTTGGCGGCCTTGGCGACCTGATCGGTGGCAATAACTAATCCTGCTGAGCCTCCGGCGTCGTGCCGGGGGCTTTTTCAGGTGTCTTTTGCGGGCGCGTGGCCGGAACATACAGGCCGGTCACACGGTCGATAATAAAGCCCGTTTCGTTGATCCGCCCGCCATAGGCCGCGCAGGGATCGGTTGCCGGCGTATAGGTGCGGCTGGGCGGCAGGGGGTCTGGCGACATGACGCGCGCCGCATCGTCACCGAAGGGCTCGGCAAATTGCAGCGCGTCCCCCAGCCGCGACAGGGACGGCGAGTCGGTGCCCAGGGCCTGCGCCTGACGCGCCCAGACGATGGCGGCGACCTGACGGTCCTTGACCTTCATTTCGGCCTCGGCCCCCAGACCACCCAGAGACCCCGGCAAGCGGATACCCAGAGGGCCCGGAATGAAGAAGTTGGCGACGGCCGCAGCGCCTGAGCCGGCGGTGCCGGTCGGCTCAAACCACGTCACGGCCGAATGCACTTCGGCATCGGACTGTGTGCGGTCGCTGACCATCTCATAGCGCTCGGCCAGTTCGAAACAGAGCTGCGCCTCGACCTCGGTCAGGACCAGCGCTTTCTCATTGTCTTTCAGCGTATAGCGCGTGGTTTTGCCGGTCGCCAGTTGGGTGGGGTGCAGATAGACGCGCTTCACCTGATTGAGCGCCGCCGTATCGCGGTATTCGCGCGTCGTGGTGCGCCCGCTCTTGCCGGGTTTCAGTTGTTCGGTCGAAGACAGGCTGGAGTCGTGGCCATCCGGGGCGCTGGCGCAGGCGGTCAGGCTAAGGGCGAGGGCCGTGAAGGTGAGCGCAAGCCGCATGTTTTTTCCTGTGTTTTTAATTTACTCTATACGCGCACGGATCGCATTCGGATTGCAAGGCTTAATAATACCAACGGCCGAAGATGCTGACCGCATCCGGGCGCATAAGGGCGATTGCACGGTGGGGCGGCGTCTGCCATTAGGGTGATATGGAAACCGAGACCCGCCCGGCGACGCCGTTGAATTTTATCGTCCTGCTGGCCCTGTTCGGAGCGGCGGGGCTTGTGCTGTGGATGCGCCCGGAAGTGTCGGGGCTGGCCACCTTTGGCTTTGTGCTGCTGGGCTGGGTGATCGGCCTGTGCCTGCATGAGTTCGGCCACGCGGCCTCGGCGGCGGCCTTTGGCGACTATTCAGTTAAGGCGCGGGGCTATCTGACGCTCGATCCGGTCGTCTATATCAACGGTCCCAACAGCATCGTTTTGCCCGTTTTGATCCTGGTGCTGGGCGGCATCGCCCTGCCGGGGGCGGCGGTGCTGATCCGGCCCGACCTGATCCGTTACCGCTGGCAGTCGTCGCTGATCGCGCTGGCCGGCCCGGTAATGAGCCTGATCTTCGCCCTGATCAGCTATGGCGCGGCGCAGGTGGCCTTCGCGCAGGCGGCACCGGACGTGTTTTGGCAGGCGCTGATCCTGCTCAGCTTTTTCAACCTGATGGCCTTTGTGCTCAACCTGCTGCCCATTCCGGGCTTTGACGGGTTTGGGGTGATTACACCTCTGCTGCCGCAGCCCCTGCGCAGCATGGCCGAGCGTCTGGAGCGCCTGCCGTGGATCAGCCTGCTGGCCGTGGTGCTGATCTTCTTCTTCGGCTTTCCGCTAATCTATGCGCTGCTGGGGATAGTGGCGGGCACGCTGGGGCTCGATCTGGACGGGATGCGCCCGGCGTTTGATCGCTTTACCTTCTGGAACTAAGAGGAATGATTTCTATGAAATCGTTCCTCTCAAGCCGCCATTGAGGCGGCGGCCAAGGTGGCGGAGCCACCGCCCGGCGAGGGGGTAAACAACTTTTACCCCTCCTGAACGATCACCCCGTACCAGCCCAGCCCGGCATAGGTTTCGTAGCCCGGTGTGCGGTGAAAGGCCACCAGCCGCTCGTGGCGGTCCACGTAGTGACCGGAGGTGCGGCCCTGCGTATCGAGCGGGATGCGCTCATTCAGGCTGCCGCGGCCATCGGAGGCGGCGATGACAAGGCCCTGCGCGTCGGTCAGCAGGACGCGCGTGCGGCGCTTTTCGGCCTCGCTCAGGCGCACGCCCCTGACGATGGTTTCCGCCTGCGGCTGCCAGTCGAAATGCACGCCCAATATGCCGATCAGCTCGCCATCGGCCTGACCGCCGACGCGCACGCCGGTGGCGTAGGAGGCGACCTGCGCCCCCTTCAGCAAGGGTTCGGTGGTGATGTCGGCGACGGCGAAATCATTGCCGCTGCCAAGGCTCAGCGCCTTCTGGAACCAGTCGCGCGAGGCAACGTTCTGACCTGTCGCAGAGAAGCGATCGGGGCGGCCATTGGCCAGAATGTTACCGTTAAGGTCGCACAGCCACAGGTCGATATAGACCGTGTAGGCGTCGAGAATGACCCCCAGACGCGAAGAGGCGTAGTGGCAATTGTCCTTTGTTGGATGCGACGCCGCCTCCCACACGGCGGAGTCGGTGGCCCACCAGCGCACATCGCAGGTGCGCTCATACAAATTCCGGTCGATCAGCTCGATGGCATTGAGCGCCAGATCGGTCAGGCGCGCGCCCTGCGCCTGCCGCGCCATGTCGCGCGTCAGCTTTTCCAGCGCCTCGATCTCGCCGCCCAGTTCCGAGGCCAGTGACGAAGACAGGCCTTCGACCTGCGTAGAGATGTTGCGCACCTCATCGGCGACGACGCCGAAACCGGCCCCCAGCTCACCGGCGCGCCGCGCTTCGATCAGGGCATTGAGCGCCAGAATACGCAGGGTATTGGTCACCTGACGGATGTCGCGGACCTTATGCTGGGTAAGGTCGCGCGCCCGCGCGGTGCGGGCGATGATGTCGTTGACCGAAACCGCTTCGTCGGAACCGGCGGTCTGCGTTCCGGATGCGCTGATCGTCGAAAGTGCGTCCACGAATCACCCCTTGTTGTCACTGCGGACGAGAGACAACAAGGGTTTGACGATGGTTTCAAGCCCAACCAACGCCCAAAATATACAATTTATATGTATACGATGTAACGCGAACCTGTGGAGGACTCATTGGGGTTGTACAATAACCCCATACCACCCCAACCCATGATAGGTTTCGTAGCCCGGCGTGCGGTGGAAGGCGACCAGTGCGCCGCTGTGCGGATCACTGTAATGGCCCATGACGCGCCCTTCTGTCAGCAGGCGCACCCGCTCGCTCAGCAGGCCCTGTCCGTCGGAGGCGGCGATCACCAGCCCCTGCGCGTCGGTCAGCAGGACGCGCGTGCGGTCCCGTTCTTCTTCGGACAGGCGTGCACCCTGCGTAATGGTCAGGGCCTGTGGCTGCCAGTCGAACTGGATGCCCAGTACGCCCAGAAGCGCGCCATGCGGGTCGCCGTCCTGCCGCACACCCGTCGCATAGGTGGCGACCTGCGCGTTACCCAGCAGCGGCTCGGTCGTAATGTCGGCGACGGCAAACTCCTGACCGTTGCGCAGGCTGAGCGCGCGGCTAAACCAGGTGCGGTCGCGCACATTCTGCCCCTGCACGTGGTGGCGCTCCGGCCGGCCATTGGCGAGGATATGGCCATCGAGGTCGCAAAGCCACAGGTCGATATAGACGGTGTAGGAGTCGAGTATGACCCCCAGCCGCCGCGAGGCATAGGCGGTGTGCGCCGGGGTGGGGTCGGCGGCCGCCTGCCACAGGGCCGAGTCGGTGGCCCACCAGCGCACATCGCAGGTGCGCTCATACAGATTCCGGTCGATCAGCTCGATGGCGTTAAGCGCCATATCGGTCAGGCGCGCCCCCTGACTGGCCAGCGCCATGTCCTGAGTGAGACTGTCGAGATTGATGATCTCGTTGCCCAGATCGCGCGCCAGCCCCTCGACCTCCGTCGATATGGCGCGCACCTCATCGGCCACCACCGAAAAACCGGCCCCCTTGTCGCCCGCGTGTTTGGCCTCGATCAGGGCGTTGAGCGCCAGTATGCGCAGCTTGGCCGTCACGGCGCGGATGTCCTGCACCTTGGTATGGGTGATGGTCTTGGCGCGGCGGGTTTGCGACAGGATGTCCGACAGGGTGATGGCGGAGGACATGAAGCGGCTTCCTTCGTTGCAAGCGTATCATGTGCAGTGGCCCGATGGTCATCGGGTACGCGGCAGGCGATAGGCAAAAAATTGGGTGTGCGGGTGGGCACGTATCCGCGTTATGCGAACGACTCGCGTCACAACCTATGCGGTTCGCAGGTGCCGCATCGCAAGGGCCGGCAAGGATTTTTGAGACGTTTTGGGTCAATCTGTCGGGGAATGTTTCCCCAGGGACACGCTATGGTATCTATCGCAACTTTTCCGGGTGCGGGTGAAACTATCTCAGCCGCAGATATGGATATGTTATACCAACGGCCGAAGATGCTGACCGCATCCGGCCGTTAAAAACTCGAGACTGTCTCATATGTGCCAACGACATGAGACAGTCTCGAAAGGCATACCAAGAGTCATTTTTAATGACTCTTGGTATTATAATCTGTCCCTTAAGGCGTACCAGCTCAGACCGGCGATCATGGCGGGGATGCGCAGCCATTTTCCGCCCGGAAAAGGCGGTGTGCGCAACCGCATCAGAAGCTCGGCGTCGCGGCGGTCGCCCGTCACGGCGCGCGCCAGCAGCGTCCCGAAGTAGGGGGCCAGAACCACCCCCTGACCGCTATAGCCGGCGCTGACCCAGACGTGGGGCGACAACTGGCGCACATAGGGCGAGCGGCTCAGTGTGATAGCCAGAGTGCCGCCCCAGCCGTGGGTGATTTCGATGTCGGCCAGTTGCGGATAGACCTTCAGCATGTTGCGGCGTACGAAGGCGCGGATGTCCTTTGGAAACCACGGCGTATAGTTTTCGCCCCCGCCGAACAGCAGGCGGTTGTCCGGCGTCTTGCGCCAGTAATTGACCACGAAACGCGAGTCCGCTGCCGCGACCTTGTTAGGCAGGATCAGATCATCGGGCAGGGGGGCGGTGGTCAGGATGAAGTTGTTGATGGGCAGCACATGCGCGTCGATATCAGCATCGAGCCCCGGCATATAGCCATTGCCGCAGATCAGCAGGTGGCGCGCCCGCAGCCGTCCGTTTGTGAGAAAAAGCGTCACGCCGTCCGCCGTCGTCTCATAGCGTTTGACGCGGCTGTGTTCATATAGGCGGGCCCCCGCCGATAGGGCGGCCTTGGCCAGCCCCTGCGCCAGTTTCAGCGGGTGCAGGTGCCCGCCGCCCGCGTCAAACGTGCCGCCGTGATAGACCTCGGTGCCCAGCTCGGCGGCGACCTCGGCCTTATTCATAAAGCGCACCTGATCGTAACCGTAGCGGCGCGACACGAAGTCGGCATAGGCGCGGTCATCTTCGGCAAAGCGCGGGCGATGCCAGGCGTGGATCAGGCCGGGGCGCAGGTCGCAGTCGATAGCGTGCGTGGCAATCAGCCCTTTCAGGTGCGCCTTGGCGGTTTCGGCCATCTCCCACAGTTCGCGCGCCGCATCGGCCCCCAGTTGGGTTTCCAGGGTTTGCGGATCGACGCGCTGACCGGTGTGCAACTGCCCGCCATTGCGCCCGGACGCGCCTGAGCCGATCTCCGCCCCTTCGAGCAGGGTGACCGACACACCCTTATGGGCCAGTTCCAGCGCCGCGCCTAAGCCCGTATAACCGCCGCCAATAATCGCCACATCGGTATCGGCCTCACCGGCAAAGGCAGGCCGGTTCAGCCGGCCCGCCGTATCGGCGTACCAGCAGCCTTCGGGATGGCCGGTATTGCGGGCTGTGGTCATTCCTTCGGGCATTTCCTTTGGGCTAAGACAAGTGGAGGTTTAGTGTTAAATGGACTTAAAAATAGATTTCATATCCATATAAAATTTTCTGTATTTCATTGGTTTAATAAGGTGCTCATCGAGGCCTTCATCTGGGTAAGACGCAAAATATTTGCATTCTTTTTCTGTGAGCCGCGATGCGGTTTCTAAGAAAGTCATTACATCCGATTTTTCAGACTCGTCTAAAGACAGTTTGAAGGATTGGAGAGACTTTATAAGTTTGTCCCGATCTGAAAAAACCTTTGGGCTTTGTAGCATGAAGTACATCCATGCCTTTGGCATCTGTTTGTGTGACATTTTCATTAACAGCTCAGTTTTGCCAATAAGTCAGGCCGGCAAAAGTGAAGTGACCTTCCTGCCGGATCTGTGAGGGCAGAACTACACATTCAGCAGCAGGAACTCACGCTCCCACGGGCTGATGGTGCGCATGAAGGTCTCATACTCGTGGTGCTTGACGCGGGCATAGGCGGTCACAAAGGCCGGACCGAGAATGGCGTTCAACGCTTCTGAGCGTTCCAGCTTGATCACCGACTGGATCAGCGAATAGGGCAGTTCCGCTGACGGGTCGTTCGACACGTCCGTATCGACCGGGGCGGAGGGTTTCAGCCCTTCGACCATGCCCAGATAGCCGCAGGCCAGAACCGCCGCTATGGCCAGATAGGGGTTGGCATCCGACGAGGGCAGGCGGTTTTCCAGACGGCGGTTGTCGGCGTCCGACGGCGGCACGCGCAGGCCCGCCGTGCGGTTATCGAAGCCCCAGTGCGTATTGACCGGGGCGCCGGAGCCCTTGGACAGGCGGCGGTAAGAGTTGACATAGGGCGCCAGCAGCGACACGGCGGCGGGCATATAGGTTTGCTGACCGGCGATGAAGCTGAAGAAGAGGTCGGTCGGCTCACCGGTCTTGGGGTCGGAAAACAGGTTGCGTCCGCTG